>CAMGMW010000154.1 GCA_946059285.1 uncultured Clostridia bacterium | reverse complement strand
GCACCCTATTTCGCTGACGAACAGTGCGGCGTCCCGAAAGGTCGGACAGACTTTTCGGCACGCCGCCGTCGACATTCGGCAAAATTTGTGGTAAAATAAAAAAGATAGAATATAATGGAAGTGGTGTGCGCATGAAAACAGACGTGCTGGGTGTCCTCTATGACAATATAACAATGGAGGAAGCGCTGGACAAGGCAAGGACGCTGCTGGAAACGGATGAAACGTCTTATTGTGTCACACCCAACGCGGAAATCGCCTATGAGGCCCTGCGCGATGAGCAGCTGCGTGAAATTCTCAATCAGGCGGCGCTGGTCCTGCCGGATGGAGCGGGCGTGGTGCTGGGAGCGAAAATCCTGAAAACGCCGCTGAAACAGAAGGTCGCGGGTATTGATTTCGCGCAGAATCTGCTTGGTGTGCTGGAGGAAACCGGAAAACGCCTGTATTTATTGGGCGGAAAGCCGGGCATTGCGGAGCTGGCGGCGGAAAAAATGCTTGAAAAGCATCCAAAGCTCTGCATTTGCGGCACGGCGGACGGTTACTTCTCGGACGAGCAGGAGGCGATCCGTCAGGTGAATGCGGCAAAGGCGGACGTGCTGTTTGTGTGCCTTGGCGCGCCGAAGCAGGAACGCTTTATGTCCCAATATCAGCCGTATTTGAAGGTGCGCCTGATGATCGGTCTGGGCGGAACGCTGGACGGGATCGCGGGTACGGTCAAACGTGCGCCGCGCTGGATGATCCGCTTGCAGTTGGAATGGTTGTATCGCCTGATCAGGGAGCCTCGTCGGATCGGACGGATGATGCGCCTGCCCAAATTTGTGTTTGCAGCGATAAAAAAGAGAATGAAGGGATAAAGTTCATGGGAAAGCTGATCGTATTTGAGGGAACGGACGGTTCCGGTAAGACTACCCAATTCACGCTGTTGACAAAGCGGCTGCAGGCAATGGGCATCGATTTCAGAACGATGGATTTTCCCCAGTATTCCGAGCCGTCATCCGCACTGATCCGAATGTATCTGGGCGGCGAATTTGGCTTAAAGCCTTCCGATGTTAACGCATACGCTGCTTCGACCTTTTATGCGGTCGACCGTTTCGCGTCCTACCGCAAGGTCTGGCGGGAATACTATCAAAACGGAGGGCTCATGCTGTCGAACCGCTACACAACCTCCAATGCGGTGCATCAGGCGTCGAAGGAGCCGCCGGAAAAACGGGAAGAGTTTTTCCGCTGGCTGTATGAGTTTGAATACCGGTATCTGGAACTTCCAAAGCCGGACCTCGTCATATATTTAGATGTGCCGACGGAGCTGACGGGTCAAATGCTCCGCCGCCGGGAGGAACAAACCCATTCTCCTGCGGATATTCATGAACAAAATATGGATTATTTACGGCTCTGCCGGAATACCGGTATGCAGGCGGCAGAATACTATGGCTGGACGATCATTCGCTGCGCCAGAGACGGGAAAATGCGTACGATCGAGGACATTCACAATGAGGTGTTTGCGCTGGTGCAGCGCTGCCTGGAGGAAATATAATGGTCTATATCATTCTCGGCAAAGGATTTGAAGAGGCGGAGGCGTTGGTTCCGTGTGATTTGCTGCGCAGAGCCGGTGTGGAAACCGCCCTTGCCGGTATCAGCAGCAGAAGCATCACCGGTGGTCACGGGATTACGGTGCAGGCCGACTGCGTCGCGGAGGAGACGGAATTAACCGCGGCGGAGATGATTGTCCTCCCCGGCGGCTTGGGCGGAGTAGAATCCATCCGCGGCAGCCGTCCGGTCATGAACGCGGTGCGGACGATGTACGAACAGGGAAAGAAAATCGCAGCGATCTGTGCCGCGCCCACCATTCTTGCGCAGCTGGGCGTCACCGAAGGGAAAAAGGTGACCTGCTATCCGGGAATGGAAGCGGAGATGAAATCTGCTGAACTGTGCGGGGCGGCGGTTGCTGCCGACGGTAATGTGATCACGGGCAGAGCAGCCGGTGCCGCATTTGATTTTGCATTGAAGCTGATCAAGGTTCTGCGTGGGCAGGAAGCGGCCGATAAGGTCGCACGGTCGGTTGTGTATCAATAGGAGGCAAACTATGTCAAAGCATAAGGATCAATATGACGCATCAGGGGAGTTTTCTCTGGACGAGCTGATGGCAGACAACGAATGGGAGCCGGAAGAGAACGACACGGAAAAAGATTATTTTGAAGAGACGCCTGCGGCGGATGCACCGGAGGAGGACTTCGTGCCGGATTTCGGAGACGCATTCAGCGACTACGGCGAATATGAGGATGAATACGCTCCGGAGGAGGACGATGCCGACGAGGGCGATGCCGATGAGGAGCAGACTACCTCCAAGCCCAAGCGCAGGAAGCGCATTGTCCCGCTGTATCTGAAAGTGCTGATTTATATCGTTGCAGTGACGCTGGTTTCCATCGGTCTGGGCTATGCGGCATGGGAGTGCGCACAGGATGTGCTGGCATTCGGTCGCTCTTCGGATATGGCTCAGGTTGTTGTGAAAGAGACGGATTCGCTGGATGATGTGGCTCAGATGCTGAAAGAAAAGGGCATGATCAAATATCCGCGGCTGTTTAAGCTGTACTGTAATTTCACCGGCTCTGCCGACAGAATTGAAGCGGGAACCTATGAGCTGTGCTACAACTATGACTATCACGCGCTGGCGAGCGGAATGCGTTCATCCAGCCCGAACCGATCCACGGTCCGCGTGATGATCCCCGAAGGCAAGACTTGTGCGCAGATTTTCGCGCTGATGGAGGAGAACGGTGTCTGCGAGGTGACGGAGCTGCAAAAATGCGCTGCCGAGACCGAGTTTGACTACTGGTTCCTGGAGGGGATCCCCTATGGCGCTGACAACCGTTTGGAGGGCTTCCTCTTCCCGGACACTTATGATTTTTATGTCGGGGATAACCCGAAACGGGTGCTGGATAAGCTTCTGTCAAACTTCAACCGCAAGTTCTCAGAGGAGGCCGTGACCCGTCTGGAGGAGCTGAACGCGGAACTGGCGGAGCGCCTGAGCAAGCGCGGCTATGACGAGGAGTATATTCAGGCGCACCGGATGGGTGTTTTTGAACTGATCACCGTCGCGTCCATGATCGAAAAGGAAACTGCGGGTGTCAGTGAAAGCGGCGAAATCGCATCGGTTATCTATAACCGTCTGTGCAGACCGGCGGATTACCCGTATCTGAATGTGGATGCGACGATCGTCTACGCCTTGGGCGGCATCAACCGACCGCTGACCTACGAGGACACGCAGCTCGACAGCCCTTACAACACCTACAATCATGCCGGGCTGCCGGCGGGACCGATTGCCAATCCCGGCCTGAACAGTATCGCAGCGGCGCTGAATCCCTCGGAAACAGACTATTACTTCTACGCATTGGACAAAGGAACAGGAATGCACCATTTCTCCTCCACCTATGAAGCGCACCAGCGTTTCTTAGAGGAACAGAACAATGAGGAATAGACCGGAGCTTCTCGCACCGGCGGGCGATATGGAACGGCTGAAAATGGCGGTGCTCTACGGCGCAGACGCGGTATATCTGGCAGGGACCAGCTTCGGGATGCGTTCTTTTGCGGGAAACTTTACCCCGGAGGAACTGCCGGAGGCGGTGGCGTTTGCGCACGAGCACGGCGTGAAGGTCCATGTGACCGTGAATACCATGCCGCGCAGCGGAGAGCTATCCGCACTTCCGCAGCATTTGCAATGCCTTGATGCGTGCGGCGTGGATGCGCTGATCATTGCCGATCTGGGCGTGTTCCGTATGGCACAGGAGTATGCGCCGCACTGTGAAAAACACGTCTCCACGCAGGTGAGTGTCGCAAACTATGCCTGTGCCAATGCGTGGCATGAACTGGGCGCAAAACGGGTGGTCCTTGCACGGGAGCTTTCCATGGAGGAGATCCGAATCATCCGCCGGAATACGCCACCGGAGCTGGAGCTGGAAACATTCGTCCACGGGGCGATGTGTGTATCCTACTCCGGGCGCTGCCTGCTCTCCAACTATATGACCGGCAGAGACAGTAACCGTGGCGCCTGCGCACAGCCCTGCCGCTATCAGTATGCGCTGATGGAGGAAAAACGT
>CAMGMW010000153.1 GCA_946059285.1 uncultured Clostridia bacterium | reverse complement strand
AGGAGCGGGCAGCCGGACAATACAGTTGTGTCCCGCTATTTCCAAGTGACCTTTGCAGAGCTTCTGCGAAACCTGAAGGATAAAAGCGTTCCCTGCGGGCATGAGCTGGATCGAAGCGTCGGCGTACAGCAGGCTGAGGTTTTATCCGACAAAGCAAAGAAAAACTACAATAACGCCCGTAAGCTGCGCTGGCAGGTCTTGTTTTGGGCAAATGACCTGATCTGGTCCATTGGTAGATGGAGATCGGAAGCCCTTCGCAGGTTCCTGCTCGATTTTCGGCCGGACGTGATCTTTCAGCCTATCTATTATTCAAAGCATCTGAATCAGATCGCCTTGTTCTGTGCGAGCGTTACCGGTGCGCCGATGGTTGGCTATGTTTCTGACGACGTATATACCCTCCGCCAGTTTTCCCTCTCCCCGCTGTATTGGATCGACCGCATTTGGAAGCGGCGGTATGTCAAAAGAACCTTCGACGCTTGCAAGCTGATCTACACGATCTCAGAAACGCAGAAGACGGAATATCAGGAGATTTTTCACAAGGAATGCAAGGTGCTGACGAAAAGCGCGGATTTTTCCGGCGAGCCGCTCTTACCGGAGAGAAGTGATCACCCGATGCAGTTCGTATACACCGGCAATATCGGCGGCGGAAGATGGAAAAGCCTTGCTTTGCTGGCAGAGGCGATCCGGCAGGTAAACGCGGAAAGGCAGCGTGCAATGCTTGTGATCTATACGGCAACGCCCATCACCAAACAAATGAGAAAAGCACTGGATCTTCCTATGGCCTCCGAAATTCGGGGACAGGTGAGTGCCGGAGAGATCCCCCGAATCCAACAGGAGGCGGACGTTTTGGTGCATGTCGAGGGCTTGAACCGTAAAAGCAGATTAGAGGTACACCAGTCCTTTTCGACAAAGCTGGTCGATTATTTCCATAATTGCCGCTGTGTATTTGCAATCGGCACGCCGGATATGGCATCCATACGGCATTTGCTGGAAAACAAAGCCGCTGTTGTTGCCGCCAATAAGAACGAGGTTTTGCAGAAGTTGGAGCTGCTTCTGCGTGACAAAGCATTTTATGACCAAACGATCCGCAACGCATGGGAGTGCGGGCGAAGATATCACAATAAGGAAACCATGCAGCAAATGCTGATGGAGGACTTACATCGGATGGTCAAGACAGACCAACGGGAGAACTTATGAGAGTATTATGGCTGTGCAATATGCCATTGCCGGAAGCCGCCGCGGCAATGGGCATTTCCAATGGGACGGGCGGCGGCTGGCTCTCGGCAGAGTTTGACCAACTGCGGCGCGAAGACAACATGGAGCTTGCCGCCTGCTTTCCTCTGCGGCATAGAAAAAAGATCCAAAAGGTTACGGTGAACGGTTCGGCGCATTATGCCGTGCCGCGCAAGGTACATAGTTTTTTCCGATATGACGCTTCAATGGAGCCCTTCTTCCGCCAAATCGTGGAGGAAGTCCGACCGGATATCATTCATATTCACGGTACGGAAAACACGCCCGCATGGGCATTGATGAAAGCCTGCCCGGAACAGACCTACGTGGTATCGCTGCAGGGGATCATTTCGATGATCGCTGTGCACAATCACGGAGCGCTGCCTTACAAGTGGCAAAGAAGCCGAACCCTGATGGATTATATCGCCAAAAGCTCCCCGCTGGCCCGCGCAAAGATGTACCGGCTTGGCGGTCAATATGAACAAAAAGTGATCGCTCGTGCGGACTATCTGATGGGCCGTACGGACTGGGACAGACTTTGTGCCGAGGAGCTTGGGGCAAAGGGCAGCTACGTTTACGCACCCGAGATCCTTCGTGAGCCGTTTTATCATACTGCGTGGTCCCCGGAGAACTGTACGCCGCACCGAATCTTCTCCAGCGCCGCGTCTACTTCAATCAAGGGTGCCCATTTTCTTTTGGAGGCAGTTGCGCAGCTTAAGGGCAAATACCCGGATTTTACCGTCTGTTTTGCCGGCCATGCACCTTGCAGCGGAAGTCTGAAACGCCGTCTGCGCTGTACCGGGTATGAAAAATATATCCGATACCTTATTAACAAATTGGACTTAAAGGAAAATGTCCGGTTCCTGGGCAGCCTTTCTGCCGAGAAAATGGCGGACGAGATGACCAAAGCGCATGTCTATGTGCATCCGTCTGCGATAGACAATTCTCCCAATGCGCTGGCGGAGGCAATGATGGTGGGAACGCCCTGCGTTGCCTCCTATGTGGGCGGAATACCCAGCATGATGGAGAATGAAACAGAAGGGCTGCTCTACCAATACGACGCCCCCTACTGGCTTGCCCATCAGATCAGCCGCATTTTTGACGACAAAGAACTTGCAAAGCGTCTTTCTGCCAATGCGCGCTGCCGCGCCGCCGCCGACCACGACAAGAAGAATGCGCAGATCACAAAAGAGCTTTATGAAATAATCATGCAGAAGAAAACAGTATGACGATTTATATCATTGCGGCGCTGCTTCCTGCCATATTGGACCTTGCCTTTGATAACAAGTATCTCGGCCGCGATATTTCGGCAAGTGCACGAAGGAAAAAACTTCTTCCCTATATTGTGGTCGCGTCGATGCCGATGTTTATTATATTGGGCCTTCGCGGCTACCACGTCGGGACAGATACGATACAGTACATATCGCATTTTAGAAAGATTTCTATGATGTCCTTTTCCGAGGCGTGGGATTATTCTGATAACGAGCCAGGGCTGTATGTACTGATGTATTTTTGTTCACGCATCAGTACGGATCCCACATTCTTTCTCTGCGTCTATGCGCTCATCTCTACTGTTTCCTTTATCCGTTTTGTCGAAAATAACGGTGATGGAGAGCTTCTGACGGTCTTTTTCCATGTGACGCTTGGCTCCTTCCTGTTTATCGTGACTGGTATGCGGCAAGGTCTTGCTATTGCGTTTTGTCTGCTTGCCGTCGACTACGCGAGAAAGCGAAAGCTACTTCCGTTCTTGCTTTTGATGCTTCCGGCGTTTTTGACGCACCGTTCTTCGATCATGTTTTTGATCGTCTATTTCATTGCGCACCGAAAGCTGTCCTTCTCGAATTTCTTTTTCCTGGCGCTGGCAGCGACGGTCTTTATCGCTTTCCTCGACGTGTTTCAGAGCTGGTTCAACTCAGCACTGGATTACAACTATGACATTGAGGAGACCGGCAACGGCGGAATCTTCTTGATGATAGTCCTTTTGATGAATGCACTATCCTTGATGCTGAGCAGACAGGTCCTCGAGGAAAGACCGGATGCGCTGGTGCTGTATAATGTGAGTCTGATTGCAGCCGTTCTCTGGATCGCACGTTTGTTTACAAGAACTGCGGAACGGCCTTCCTATTATTTTCTTCCTGCGACATTTGCTGTTACGGCAATCGCGCTGAAAAAGATCAGCGATCCGCGCCAACGGCTGATACTGAAAGTGCTTGTTATGCTGCTCTCTGTTCTGCTTCTGGTTTACCGTCTTCGGAGTGCGCCTTCTTTGTCACCATTTCATTTCTATTGGGAATAGGAGATCACGGGGATGCAACTGTATCTGGAAAAATGCAACACCTATGAATACGCTGCTGTCGAAAAACACATTTCGACTATCTTGTCTGTGCGGTTTCCCGGGATATCTGACTTTTCCGGAAAACGTGTTTTTATAAAAGTGAACGGCCTGACGAAAGCAACGGCGGAGCAGGCGATGACGACCCACCCAACGCTGGTCGCTGCCGCGGCAAAGTGGTTTATCCTGCGCGGGGCAGAGGTGCGGATCGGCGATAATCCTGCCGGCATACATGATGAGGCATGGCTACGCGCTGTGTACCGGGCCGCCGGTTATGAAGAGGCGGCGCAAAAGACAGGTGCGGAGCTGACTTTTGACCGCGAGATTATCGAGCGAAGCTGCGACGGCGAGTGCTGTCAAACGTTTCGGGTGTGTAACATGGCACTTGACCGTGATATTTTTATCAATATTGCCAAGCTGAAAACACATGAATACACCCGATATACCGGCTGCGTGAAAAACCTCTACGGAACCTTGCCGGCAGAGCAGCGCAGCGCATTGCACGCGCAGTTCAAAGAGGTCAATGATTTC
>CAMGMW010000152.1 GCA_946059285.1 uncultured Clostridia bacterium | reverse complement strand
ATCTACAGTATATACCATTCTTTTTTTTCTGCAAAGACGATTTTTGCAAAGAATTAATGAACATGGGCAAACTAGATTCGGGAAGGAGGAGATTTGAATGCAAGTGAGGTCCTTTTTATTGACGCTTGGGCTGGGCATGCTGGCAGGCGGCGCCGTTGCGCTGATGCTGCCGCCGCAGTCGCAGGTGCGTAAGACCGCCCAAAAAGCGGTTGACAGCATGGAGCAAAGCATTTCCGATATGATGCAATGATGTGGGCGGCGAAAGCCGCCCTCAGGCTGTCAAAACACCTTCCGGCGAAAGGTTTCGGAGGGAAAGATCGTGTGAAAGAAAACCGTCAGGGTATCTTTTGCATCCAATCAAGGTCGTTTCCTGAACGTTTCAGTTCAGGAAACGGCGGCGGCAGCTTGCCGAAAAGACTCTTTCGACAAGCCGCCCTGTATTTTTTTGAATTCTTCTTGACATTTTCAAAAACAGTGATATGATGAGGAAAAAGGAATTAGCACTCTCGCTGGTAGAGTGCTAAAATTCAAAATCGGCACAATCGCCGGAAAGGAGAAATCACATGAATCCGAATCAATTTACACAGAAAACAGCCGAAGCGTTGCAGGCAGCGCAGCGCCTTGCCGCAGAGCATCAAAATCAACAAATCGAGCAGGTCCATCTGCTGTTAGCGCTGCTGCAGCAGGAAGACGGTCTGGTCCCGCAGCTTTTGAAAAAGCTGGGCGCTGTTCCGGAAAGTATGGAGGCCGCCGCGTTGGCAGCGGTAAACAAGCTTCCCGCTGTTACCGGCTCCGGTCGCGCAGCCGACCGGTTCTACATTTCAAACGGCATGGACGCGCTGCTTGCCGCGGCGGAAACCACGGCAAAATCCATGCGGGATGAATACATCTCTGTCGAGCATCTGTTCCTTGCCATGCTGGACACCGCGGATGACACCGTAAAGTCCCTATTTGCGGACTACCGCATCAGCAAGGAAGATTGCCTGAAGACCCTGCAAGCCATTCGCGGCAGTAGCCGCGTCACCACCGACAACCCTGAGGACACCTATGAGGCACTGGAAAAATATGGCACAGACCTTGTAAAAAAGGCGCGGGAAAAGAAAACCGATCCCGTCATTGGACGCGACGAGGAGATCCGTAATGTCATCCGTATTCTTTCCCGAAAGACCAAAAACAATCCCGTTCTGATCGGCGAACCGGGCGTGGGAAAAACCGCGATTGCGGAAGGCTTGGCGCAGCGTATTGTGCGCGGCGACGTGCCAAAATCCCTTCAGGACAAGACGATTTTTTCACTGGACATGGGCGCGTTGATCGCGGGCGCGAAATACCGCGGTGAATTTGAAGAGCGCCTGAAAGCGGTGCTGAGCGAGGTCAAAAACTCCGAAGGGCGTATCCTGCTGTTTATCGATGAGCTGCACACCATTGTCGGCGCGGGAAAAACCGAGGGCAGCATGGACGCCGGCAACCTGCTCAAGCCCATGCTGGCGCGGGGCGAGCTGCACTGCATCGGCGCCACCACGCTGGACGAATATCGCAAATACATTGAAAAAGATCCCGCACTGGAGCGCCGTTTCCAGACGGTACTGGTTTCCGAGCCGACGGTGGAAGACACAATCGCGATCCTGCGCGGTCTGGAGGAGCGCTATGAGGTGTTCCACGGCGTAAAAATCACCGATCCCGCCATCATCGCCGCTGCGACGCTCTCCGACCGCTATATCACAGACCGTTTTCTGCCCGACAAGGCAATCGACCTGATCGACGAGGCCTGTGCCATGATCCGCACGGAGATGGATTCCATGCCGACGGAGCTGGACGTGATCCGCCGCAAGATCATTCAAATGGAGATTGAGGAAGCCGCGTTAAAAAACGAGAGCGACGCACTGTCGCAGGGGCGGCTGGAGGAGCTGCGGCGGGAGCTTGCCGAACAGCGTGAGCGCTTCAACGCCATGAAAGCCCAATGGGAGAATGAGAAAAACGCCATCGGCAAGGTGCAGCAGCTTCGCGAGCGGATCGAGGAGCTGGGCGCGCAAATTGAACGCGCCGAGCAGGAATACGATCTGGAAAAAGCCGCACGGTTAAAATACGGTGAACTGCCGGAGCTGAAAAAGCAGCTGGCGCAGGAGGAGCTGCTGGCACAGAACGCAAAGCAGAGCAACCTCCTGAGAGACAAAGTCACTGAGGACGAAGTTGCCCGCATTGTCGAGCGCTGGACCGGCATCCCCGTAGCAAAGCTCGTGGAGGGAGAACGGGAAAAGCTGCTGCACCTGGACAGCGTACTGCATCGGCGTGTCGTGGGGCAGGACGAAGCCGTCCGTTCGGTTTCGGAAGCAATCCTTCGCAGCCGGGCGGGAATTCAGGATCCGAGCCGTCCGCTTGGTTCGTTCCTGTTCCTGGGTCCCACCGGC
The DNA here is from genome assembly GCA_946059285.1 of uncultured Clostridia bacterium. Next base: position 1,689 of record CAMGMW010000152.1, on the reverse strand, counting down.
GTCGGAAAAACGGAGCTTGCCAAAGCGCTGGCGGAAGCCCTGTTCGATGACGAAAAGAACCTGATCCGAATCGACATGTCCGAGTATATGGAGAAATTCTCCGTCTCGCGTCTGATCGGAGCGCCTCCCGGCTATGTCGGTTACGATGAAGGGGGTCAACTCACGGAGGCGGTCCGGCGCAAGCCTTATTGCGTAGTGCTGTTTGACGAAATCGAAAAGGCGCATCCCGATGTGTTTAATATCCTGCTGCAGGTGCTGGACGATGGGCATATCACCGACTCTCAGGGTCGGACCGTGGATTTCAAGAACGCGGTTTTGATCCTGACAAGCAACCTCGGCTCGCAGTATCTGCTCGATGGAATCTCCCCGGACGGCAGCATCCGCCCGGAGGCAAGAGAGCAGGTGCAGCAGCTTTTGAGACGATCTTTCCGCCCGGAGTTTCTCAACCGTCTCGATGAGATCGTATTTTACAAGCCCCTGTCCAAGGAAAACATCTTTGGCATCATCGATTTGCAGATGCAAGCACTGAACGCACGTCTGTCCGATAAGCAGCTTTCCTGCCGTCTCTCGCCGGAGGCGAAGCAGTTCATCATCGATGCCGCCTATGACCCGCAGTACGGTGCCCGTCCTCTGCGCCGGTATTTGCAGCACACGGTGGAGACACTGCTGGCACGCCGCATTGTACAGGGTGATCTGCTGCCCAATACGGCGCTGACTGTGGTTGTCAAGGACAATGCGCTTGCTATCGAGTCCTCTGCGGTCGCATAATACGCGCAAACCAAAGGAGGGGCAAAAGCCTCAAAGAGCGGTTTCCTCACTCGGGAGGAAACCGTCCGAGTAGTATTGAAGAACGGGAAAGCATCTGCCCGCCGGTCGTCAGACCAATATGACCGCCGGTCTGGTGCCACAAAGGCACAGAAAAAGGTCAGGCGGGCAGATGCGGCTTTCAGGTTTCCGGCGCTGATCCGGGGGATTACCGTTGGAAACCTGAAACCTTCCGGCAGAAGCGAACTTCCTCTGTACCATATCGATTGTTGTTGCCGTTCGCTTTTGCCTTCTCTACGATTCTTTGATCTCCCCTGCCCATTTGAAAGCAAGTTTTGCAACGATCACCGCAATGATTTCGTTGATGATCGCCGCCGCCGCAATCGTTCCTGACACGGTAGAGGCAAGCGAGGCGTCAATCGCCGTCAAGGTGGAAACGGCGATTGACGTAAATATCAAAGACACGCCCGAATGGGGCAGCAGCGTAAATCCAAGATATTTTGTAACCGTCGGCTCTGCTTTTGTCAGCTTCCCGCCAAAGTATGCACCGCCGATTTTGCCTGCTGCTCTTGAAAGTATATAGATGACCGTGAAAAGCCCCGACCCCGCAATCAGGCGGTAATCTAGCGGCATGCCGAGATTGACGATCACAATAATAAAGGAGAGATTCAGCAAGGGCTGATACAGCGTTAGGGCCCTATTGAGTTTCTCTTCCGGCGCAATATTGGCAACCGTGGCACTGAAGGCCATACCGATCAGCAGATAATTCAGACTGAATGAATGGAATATATAATCGTCGATCAGCAGCCCGCAAATCGTTGATATGCAGAGAAAAAGAAGCAGAAGCGCAAAGTGCAGGCGGCTGCTTTCCGAGTGCTTAATAAAGAATGACACACACACACCGGTCAGAATCCCAATGACAAA
>CAMGMW010000151.1 GCA_946059285.1 uncultured Clostridia bacterium | reverse complement strand
TCCACTTCAGCGCGCATCCCATATGCGGGCAGACCCTTTTGGACGGCGTCAGCAAATTTTTAACCGCCTCAAATCCGTTGACAAAAAGCTGCGGCTGAAGGATGCTGCGTGAGGGATCAAACAGCTCGGCAAATTCATTTTCTCTGCCGAGAAGCAGATCGCTCACAATCATGGCCGACAGCATGGAGCTTGTCATTCCCCATTTATTGAATCCCGTTTCCACATAGAACGCAGGCGTCCTTCGGGAATACGGTCCGCAATACGGCATCCCGTCAAGGCTCATACAGTCCTGTGCCGCCCAGAAAAACGTTTCCCGTGACTGCGGATAATGCTGCTGCGCAAAATCACGAAGCTCTGTCCACGCGCCGTTCTTTCCGCCTGTGCGTCCTCCGCCTCCGCCCAGAAGCAAAAGACCGCCGCAGTTCCGAAAGGACATTCCCTCATCGCGCTCATCGACATACATTCCGCCCACATCCGGCCCGTTCTCCAATGCGATCACATAGCCGCGTGATTGATACAGCTTGAGGAAATACCCTCCGTGCTTGTTGATAAACGGGAAATGCGTTGCGCAGACCACTCGGTCCGCTGTGATCCTGCCCCTGTCTGTGACGGCGGTACAGCCGATCATCTCTCGGACAAACGTGTGCTCGTAAATATTGAGCCCGTCCGCGATCCCTGCAAGGAATTTCAGCGGATGAAACTGCGCCTGACCGGGGAATCTGACAGCTCCCGCCGTTTTTATCGGCAGGGGTAATTCCCTGCAAAATTCTGCGCGATACCCGATTTTTTGCAGAGCATCCATCTCTTTCTCAAGTTTCCGAGAATCGTCCGAATACACGAAGTTATCTTTGATCTCATAATCGCATTGGACAGTACGGCACAGTTCGGCGTATCGGTCAAACGCTGCGGTGTTTGCCTTGAAATACTGCTTTGCGGCGGACTCACCGCCGCGCCGTAAAAGCTTGTGGTATATGAGTCCGTGCTGAACCGTGATCTTCGCCGTGGTATTGCGCGTGTTTTCCCCGCAGATGCGGTCTTTTTCCACAAGCATGTATTTTATGCCGTTCTGACGCAGAAAATAGGCCGTAAGAATTCCGGCAATGCCGCCGCCGATGATCAGCACGTCCGTCCTGATATCTCCGTCAAGCTGCGGGAACTGCGGCAGAGCCGTCTCCTGCCAAACTGATTTCATCACGTTCACCTCCCGTATAGTATGGGCGGGAAGGAGCACATCATGCGAAACGATTTCTGCGCATCCGCTCCGGGCACCCGTAAACGGCAATATGTGCGGAACGATCCATGAGAGCGCGTCCTGCCATGCCGCCGATCGGTTGGAGAAGGACGGACAGGCTCTGTTCGAATTTCAATCGGACAGGGCGTCCTTTGCGTTTGAATACGGAGGAAAAAATGAACAGATTAGCATATGAAAAATCGCCGTATCTCCTGCAGCACAAGGACAATCCCGTGGATTGGTATCCGTGGTGCGACGCGGCGTTTGCGAGGGCCGAAAGCGAGGACAAGCCCATACTGCTCAGTGTGGGCTACTCGACCTGCCACTGGTGCCATGTCATGGCCCGGGAATCCTTTGACGATGCGGAAGTGGCAAAGATATTAAACAATGACTATATCTGCATCAAAGTTGACCGGGAGGAGCGCCCGGACATCGACGCCGTGTATATGAGAGCCTGTCAGGCGATCCACGGCTCGGGCGGCTGGCCGATGACCGTTTTTATGACGCCGGATCAGAAGCCTTTTTTCGCCGGGACGTATTTCCCGAAGCACAGCCGCCGCGGGCAGATCGGGCTGATCGAGCTGCTTGAGCAAATATCCCGGCTTTGGGAGAAAAGCCGCCGCAGCCTTTTCGAGGCCGGCGAACAAATCACCGCAGCGATGATCGGCATGCAGCACACGGAGAACGGAGAACCGGGCGAGAAACTCATACAGGACGCCTGCAAAGCGCTGCGCGGCAGCTTCGACCCCAGATGGGGCGGGTTCGGCCCCGCGCCAAAATTCCCGATGCCCCATAACCTGATGTTCCTCATGCGATGCGGCGAAACGGATTTGGCGTGTAAAACGCTCACGGCCATGGCGAGAGGCGGCATTTTCGACCAGCTCGGCGGCGGATTTTCGCGCTATTCGACAGATGAAAAATGGCGCAGGCCGCACTTTGAAAAGATGCTGTATGACAATGCCCTGCTCATCATAGCGTACACCGAAGCCCATGCCCGGACGCACAACGGATTTTACGCCCAGATCGCCGAGCGCACGGTACAGTATATCCTCCGGGAACTACAGTCCCCGGACGGCGGGTTTTACTGCGGGCAGGACGCCGACAGCGAGGGCGTTGAAGGCCGGTACTACACCTTCACTCCGGAGGAGGTCCGATCCGTGCTGGGCGATGAGGAGGGTAAGAGGTTCTGCCGTCTCTATGGGATCGATGCCCAAAACAACATTCCGAACCTCATCGGTTCGGAATCCGAGGCGTGGCCCGCTGATGACGCAAGGATCGTCAGGCTCTGTCAATACCGCAAAGCCCGCGCGCGCCTGCACACCGACGATAAAATCCTGCTGTCTTGGAATGCATGGACGATCCTTGCCCTTGCGCAGAGCGGACATCCGGAGGAGGCGATCAAAGCGCAGCGCTTCATGGAAGAGAACATGACGGATCGCGGCAATCGCCTGTACCTGCGTTTTCGGGACGGCGAGGCCGCAAACATCGGACAGCTGGATGACTACGCCGTATATGCCTTGGCGCTGCTCGCCCTGTACCGCGAGACCTTTAACGCTGAATACCTGGAGCAGGCCATTTTCCGGGCAGAGCAGATGCAGGACCTGTTTGAGGATAAAGACGGCGGCGGTTATTACCTTACGGCCCATGATGCGCAAAAACTGATCAGCCGTCCGAAGGAGACCTATGACGGAGCCATTCCCTCCGGCAATTCCGCTGCCGCAATGCTGCTTGAACACCTTGCGCAGCTCACGGGCGACGGCAAATGGCGGGAGGCCGCAGACCGTCAGATGCGCTTTATGGCCGGGCAGGCGAAAAGCGGTCCTTCGGGATACTGCTTTGCCATGCTTGCCATGCTCAAATGGCTTGGCCCAAGCCGTGAGCTCATCGTATGCGGGAGCGAAATTCCCCCGGAGCTCAAAACAATCCGCCGGAGCGGCCTGAATATCCTGTACAAGTCGGCGGCCAATGCGCCGCTCCTTGCAAAATGCGCTCCGTTTACGGCGGATTATCCCATTCCTGCCCGCGGGACAGTATGGTATCTGTGCGAAAACGGCGTATGCCGCAAACCGGCTTCATGCTTTGAGGAACTTGAGACAGGATATACGCATTCCTGACACCGCAAGGCTCTGTATGCTTTTCACCGGCAGCCCGGCCTTCGGATCACGCCGCAGGCAATTCTGGCTCCGGCGTTTCCGGCGGGCTGGGAGGTGAAATCGTCCGTGCCGGCATGGATGATGACCGTTCGTCCGATGATCTCACGCACGGTAAAGCGGCCGGTCAGAAACGCCTGCGCAGCGTACCCTTTGTTTGAAAACAGCGGCGGCATATCCCCTGCGTGGGCGGGATGCGGACAGTTCTCCGGATGGTAATGCCCCTGTGCGTCCCGAAAAGGATCGTCGGCGCTGCCGGAGCAGGTGCCGCCGCTGTGGATGTGAAAGGCGAAAATGCTGTCTTTGCAGCGCTCTCCGGTGTCGGGCAAGCCGGATACCTCGGCGAGCACAAGGACCCCCTGCGGCGTCTGATAGAATCGGACGGTTCCGCGCAGCCGCGGGTTTGCTTCGCCGCCGAAAATGTCAGCCTGTGCATCCGGGCCTCGGCGCAATACCGGAAGAAACCGCATATACAATTGTGGTATGGGCATCAGATCAAGACTCCTTTTGCCTTAAACAGCATCCGTTTTTGTCCTGTGGACGGTTCCGAACGGATGCTGTGGAGGGGCGTAGACCGAATACAGCTTCAGCGGCCGGTTTCCCGTATTGACAATATTGTGCCATGTCCCTGCGGGAATAATCACAGCGGAATGACAGTCGATTTTCCGGCGCCGGTTCAGATTTGTGCTGCTGCAGCCTGTCAGCGCCAGACCGCAGCCGCTCTCGATACGAATAAACTGGT
>CAMGMW010000150.1 GCA_946059285.1 uncultured Clostridia bacterium | reverse complement strand
GAGTTTGTCGGCTACGAAAACGAGGTCACGGACGGAAAGGTGCTTGCCATCGTCGCGGAGGATGAGCTGCGCGATGAGATTGCTGAGGGTGTGGAAGCAGTTGTCGTCCTCGACTGCACGACGATGTACGCCGAGATGGGCGGTCAGGTTGCCGACCACGGCACGATTGAAGGACCTGACGGCGTCTTTGAAGTCCGCGATGTTCAGAAGAACAAGGGCGGCAAATATATGCACTACGGCGTTGTAAAGTCCGGCACGCTCAAGCTGGGCGATATCTGCACCGTCTCCATCGACTCGGACCGCCGCAAGGCGATCTGCCGCGCCCATACCGCGACCCACCTGCTGCAAACCGCACTCACACGCGTGCTCGGCGACCACTGCCATCAGGCAGGCTCTTTGGTTGAGCCGGATCATCTGCGTTTTGACTTTACGCATTTCTCCGCCGTGACGACGAAGGAACTGATGTCCGTCAGCAATGAGGTCATGGAAATGGTGCTTGGAGGCGACGAGGTCGATACGCTGATCCTTCCGATTGAGGAGGCAAAGAAGCTCGGCGCAACCGCGCTGTTTGGCGAAAAGTACGGCGATACCGTCCGCGTTGTCAAGATGGGCAATGATTCGCTTGAATTCTGTGGCGGTACGCATTTGGACAACACCGCAAAGGTCGGTCCCTTCCGCATCTCCTCCGAGGCGTCCGTTGCCTCCGGTGTTCGCCGTATCGAGGCGTATACGGGAAAACTCGTCCTGCAGCAGGCAGAGCAGATGAACCGTGTTCTGCTGGAAACGGCAGAGGAACTGAAAACTACCCCGAGAGAGCTTCTGACGCGCTCGCATGGCCTGATGGCTGAGATGAAGGAGCTGAAGCAGAATCTCGACCGCATGAAGGACAAGCTGTTCTCCGGCGAGGTCGAGCGCGTGCTCTTCTCCGCAAAGAATGTCAAGGGACTGAAGGTGCTCACCGCCGTGCGAAACGATGTTGCTCCTGCCGATCTGCGCAAGATGGGCGATCAGATTCGCGACCGCGCTTCTGACGCTGTGGCGGTGCTTGCAAGCACGCAGGGCGAAAAGATCACCATCCTCGCCGTTTGCGGCAAGGAGGCGGTCGCACACGGCATCAAGGCAGGTGCGCTCGTCAAGGAGGTCTGCGCGGTCTGCGGCGGCTCCGGCGGCGGCAAGCCCGATTCCGCAATGGGCGGCGGTAAGGACGCACTCAAGCTCGACGACGCGCTGGCAATCGTGGACGGCTTCGTTGCAGACAATGTGAAATAAGGAGAGATTACCATGGACGACTGCATTTTTTGTAAGATCATCGCGGGGGAGATTCCTTCAAAGAAGCTCTATGAGGACGAGCTGTGCCTGGCGTTTTATGACATTCAGCCGCTTGCACCGCAGCATTTTTTGGTGATACCCAAGGAGCATATTGCTTCCGCGGCAGAACTTGGGACGGAAAATGCGTCTGTGGTGGGGCATATCTTTGCGGTGATTGCGAAGCTCACAACAGAGCTTGGCTTTGCTGACGGCTTCCGCGTTGTGACAAACTGCGGCGCGGATGCCGGACAGACGGTACGGCACCTGCACTTCCATGTCCTCGGCGGAAGAGCGTTGGGCAGCTTTAACTGATCGGATGCGGCAGAACGGGCAGCCGGTCCGTCCTCTGCGTTTTTGACGGAGGTGACGCAATGCGAAAGCTTGCGATTTTTGCCTTTTCCTTTGCGGCGGCTACGGCGCTGTATGTCTATCTGCTCCCGTCAGACCTGGGAATACCCGGCGCTGCGATATTGCTCGCAGCGGGGATTGCTTTCTGCTTTTTTGGCGGAGACCGGAGCAAGCGCATTCGACTGGCGGCGTTTGGTGCGGCAGTTGGGCTGCTATGGAGCTGGGGGTATGAGCGGCTGTTTATTGCACCGACGCACGGATTCAGCGGACAGACGCTCAGCCTTGAGGCAGAGGTGTGTGACTATCCGGAGCAGACAGCCTCCGGCTGCTGCCTGACGGTGCGGTATAAAACGGTAAAAATAAGACTGAATTTGGACGAAACTGCCACTTGCGCCTCGTTAGGAGACACGATACGGGTGGATGCATCGCTCACCAGCGCAGGCGCAGAGGGAAACCTCTATTACTTGTCAAAGGATATCGCCCTTACAGGGTTTCAGCGCGGAGAATGCGAAATCATACCTGCGGGAAAACTGCCGCTTCGGTATTATCCGAAAGCAGCCACACAGGCGGTTCGGGAGAGAATCAACCGAATTTTTCCCGAGGATACAGCGGGCTTCATGCGGGCGCTGCTGACCGGGGAGCGAAGCGGACTGTCCTACCAGACGCAGAATCAGATGTCTGTGGCCGGGATCTCGCATGTGGTTGCGGTTTCGGGTATGCATGTTTCCCTTGTGGTAGGCTTTGTGAGCATACTCTGCCTCCGCAGGCGCCGGTTGGCGGCTGTCGTTTCTATTGCCGCGATGTTCTTTTTCGCCGCGATGCTGGGCTTTTCGCCCTCTGTTTTGCGTGCCGCTGCGATGAACAGCATTGCTTTACTGGCGCCACTATTCCGGCGGGAGAACGACGCACCGACTTCCCTCGGCGCCGTACTGCTGGTGACGCTCCTGCCGAATCCGTGGGCGGTTGCCAATGTAAGCTTACAGCTATCCTATGGCGCAATGGCTGGGATCCTTTTATTTTGCGGACCGCTGTTCACTTGGATGAATTCACGTTTGCCGGTTCGCTTTCTGCGGAGACACCGGCTATTTTCCCGCATGGTCCGCGGGATATTTGCTTCTCTGGCAAACAGCCTCAGCGCAATGGTCTTTACGGTTCCGCTGGTGGCGGGCTATTTCGGCGTGTTCAGTGTGGCTGCGCCTGTTTCAAATCTGCTGCTTTTGCCGCTGCTCAGTGCAGTGTTTACGCTCGGTTGCGCTGCCGTGTTGATGTCCTTTTTCTGGTCACTACCGGGGCAGGCGCTTGCGCAGTTGATTTCTCTGGGTATCCGACTGGCACTGTGGGTGATCCGGGGGATATCCTCCTTCCCGTATGCCGCCGTTTACACAGACAGTTTTTATGTAACCGTGTGGCTGATTACTGCGTACGCGCTTTTGTCGGTACTTCTGCTTTGGAGACCTCGGCAGTCTCTGACTTTTTGCTGCGTACTGCTGTGTACCTTCCTCGGGACGGTGTTTTTTGCGTCGCTGCCGCGGACGGGCTGCACCGTGACTGCCTTTGACGTAGGGCAGGGACAGTGTATCCTGCTGGAAAGCGGAGGCATGACGGCAATGGTGGATTGCGGCGGTGATCAGGGGAACAGTGTCGGTGAAGAGACTGCACGCAAGCTGCTGGCGGAGGGAAAAGATCGTATTGATGTGCTGATTCTGACACATTTTGACACAGATCATGTGGGCGGCATTGTGCAGCTTCTCTCCCGTGTTCAGGTGGAGCATTTGCTGCTGCCTGAGACAGGGGATGCAAATGAAAACCGTGCGGCGATCCTATGTGCGGCGCAGGACGCCGGAGTTTCAGTGGAGCCGGTCACGGAGGATATTACGGTCTCTTTTCGTGGCGGTGAAATCTTTGTATATGCGCCAATGGGCAACGGTCAAAATGCAGGACTGACTGCGTTGATGTCCGTTGATGAATATGATATACTGATTACAGGAGACATGAGCGCATCGGAGGAATTGAAGCTTCTGGCACAGAAGAATCTTCCGGATGTTGAGGTACTGGTTGCGGGGCATCACGGTTCGAAGTCTTCCACCTCCGTACCTCTGTTGACGGCACTCTCACCGGAGATCGTGCTGATTTCCGTGGGTGAGAATTCCTATGGACACCCTGCGCAGGAAACGCTTGACCGCATCGCGGTTACAGGCGCATTGGTGTTTCGGACGGATCTGGACGGGGATATTACGATCACGAGGTAGCGGTATGACCAAAAAGACGACTGGGGACGTTTCTGGCTACAATCAACTAAAAAGCGATCTCAGTGCGAAAACACCGAAGAACTTCTATATCTTCTATGGTGAGGAGGACTATCTGAGACGGTATTACCTTTCCGCTTTGCGTCGTCAACTTCTCGACGGTCTGACGGATGACTTTAATTTCCATCGTCTGACAGAGGAAAATTTTACGTTGCAGGAGCTCTCTG
>CAMGMW010000149.1 GCA_946059285.1 uncultured Clostridia bacterium | reverse complement strand
GTAATCGCTACACAGTGGTAAATATAATACCCCGATATACGTTTCTGTGTGGACGGAAAAGCGGCTGAGAATCCGATAACAGTTCTTTACATTACTTATATCAAATCGTACATTGAATGAAATAATGATTATAAAAATTTGCGGCAGTACATGAAATAGGGGTTGATTACAGATTGGGGATTTGGTAAGATATAATGAGTTAAGAGACCTATCAATATGCGTCAAAAACTGAGCGAAGCTATTTCGTTAGTCCAGCGTCTTCATTGCTAGACCATCGTTTTTGCCCTGAATTTCAAGTGATTTGGTGAGAAGGAATAAGACATATGAAAAGCATTAAGCCCGGAAGAGGACCCTCTATGATGGGTGGCATTATGAGTATAGCGGTAGGATTGTTTGGCGTGATTTGGACAGTCCTGGCAGTAAATATAGGAGGCGGCTTCTTCGCGTTATTTGGAGTCGTCTTTATCATCATTGCTGTTTTTCAGGCAATATATCATTTTAAAAACGCAACTGGAAAGAACCGTCATTCCGCATTTGATATTACCGAAGGCAATGAAGAACCTGATCCACTGAACGAGCGTTTCGGTCAACAGCGTGATGTCGCACGTAAAAGTAACAATACGGGCAGTGCTTTTTGCCCTTATTGTGGGACAAAAGTGGAAGGTGACTATCATTTTTGCAATCAATGCGGTAAAGAATTACCCTGACGCAGTGACAAATGGATGCGACACAAGAATCGAACGTTTCATTTTCTAGACTTCAGCGGTGATTATTATTGCTTGGCACTACATTGATCTCGGATAGGCACAAACTGGAAAAGCATTTTGGCTTTTCCTTTCAGATGCACATCGAGATGGAACACATGAAAGGGACTAAAACGTCCCCTATGAAGGAAGAACGTATGCTGACGGAAAGAATTACAAGTGCAAAGAATCCTCTGATACAGCACGTGCGAAAGCTGCAAGCAAGCCGCTCCTACCGGGAAGCCTGCAGCGAGTTTGTTGCCGACGGCTGGAAGCTGCTGGAAGAATCGCTGCGGTGGTATCCCGATATCACCGCTGTGATTATATCGGAGGGAGCGCAATGCCCGCCTCTGCCGCCTCAGACACGAGTTGCAGAGGTTCCGTCCTCGTTGATGGAACGCATCTCCTCGATGCAGACGCCGCAAGGTGTGATTTTCCTTTGCAGACTTCCGGTGGAACAACCGCTGCACCTTCAGCGCGGCATGCTGCTCCTTGACCGCATTCAGGACCCTGGGAATCTGGGAACGATCCTGCGAACAGCGGATGCGTTTGATGTACCCGTGATCCTGACGAATGGCTGCGCGGATCCATACAGCGAAAAGACCGTCCGCGCCTCCATGGGAGCGGTATTCCGAACGCCCCCGCAAAGTGCGCCGCTGGATGCGGTGCTCCGCGCATGCCGTACACTTGATCTTCCTATTTCGGTTACGGCACTGACGGATCGTGCGGTGGACGTGCGGGAAGCAGAGCTTTCAGATGGTATTGTCGCGATTGGAAGTGAGGGGCAGGGCGTATGTGCGGAGCTGTTTTCCGCCGCTCAAAAGCAGATCATCATCCCGATGCAGCCGCGCTGTGAATCACTGAATGCAGCAGTTGCGGCATCCATTGTGATGTGGTTGATAAAATACCGATAAGGAATGGGGACAGGAGAGAGAGATCATGCTGTCACATTGGATCTGGCTGACTCGACGAAAAGGAATCGGTATTCGAGGCAGGGCTGCACTGTTGCGCCAGTTTGGAACAGCGGAACACATTTTTGAAATGCAGGAACGCGACTATCTTGCGGCGGAGTGCTTTGATCGCCGCTGGTTAGATGCGCTTCTGGATAAGTCGCTGGAAGAATCAGAAAAGATCCTTGCGGTGTGCGATGATAAGGACATCCGCATTGTGACCTATGCGGACCGTGCCTATCCGGACCGCCTGCGGAATATTTCTGACCCTCCCACATTATTATACTATAAGGGCTATCTGCCTGATTTTGACCATGAGGCAACGATTGCAGTTGTCGGCTCTCGCCGCTGCAGCGCCTACGGACTGCTGCACGCCAAGCAGTTTTCAAAGCTGATTGCCGCAAGCGGAGGCATCATAGTGTCCGGCGGTGCAAGAGGGATTGATTCTATGGCCTTGCGCGGCGCGCTGGATTCGACCATGCCGGTCGCCTGTGTATTGGGCTGCGGTGTGGATATCGTGTATCCTCCGGAAAACCGCTATCTGTTTAAAGAGATTGCACAGCACGGTTGTCTGATCAGCGAATTTCCTCCCGGCACACCGCCGGAACGCGGTAACTTCCCCATACGGAACCGAATTATCAGTGGTTTATCTCTGGGCGTGCTGGTAGTGGAGGCACCGGAAAAGAGCGGCGCTCTGATCACGGCAAATCTGGCGCTGGAGCAGGGAAGAGACGTGTTCGCCATTCCCGGTAACATCGGCGTAAAGCAGTGTGAGGGAAGCAACCGTCTGATCCGGGAGGGAGCAATTATGGTGGAAAACGGCTGGGAGGTTGTGCGTGAATATGAGTACCGCTTCCCGGGAAAGCTGTCCGATGGCAGATCAAGAGATGCGATTGAACGCATCTTCCAGACACGTTACGGTCAGGCTTTGCCGGTCTATACACCGATCCTGTTACAAGATGACATCGACAAAAAAGACATTGACAAACCCGCGGACAAGCCGTATATTGACATAAAAGAGAATGACGCGGAGCTGCAGGGGGATGAGGCAGCGGTATACCAACAGCTTTCCGCCGTGCCGCTCCTGCCGGACGAGCTGATAGCGCGTACCGGTATCCCAGCACAGCGCGTGCTTGCTGCGCTGACTATGCTGCAAATTAAAAAGCTTGCGGTCAAGCAGGCGGCAGGTCGCTACAGCCGGCAATAATTTCATTTTATTCGGAGGTTCCCGAATGGCAAAGGAATCAAATAATCTGGTAATTGTGGAGTCGCCCTCCAAAGCGAAAACAATCGGCAAATATCTTGGACCGGAATACCGCGTTGAAGCGTGCATGGGTCACCTTCGCGATTTGCCGAAGAGCACATTGGGCGTTGATATCCAAAATGATTTTACTCCGGAGTATTATCCGTTAGAGTCAAAAGAAACGATTATCTCTGAACTGCGCAGTGCCTCCCAGAAGGCAAAATGTATCTATCTGGCAACTGACCCTGACCGTGAAGGAGAGGCAATTTCGTGGCATTTGAAGGAGTTGCTGGAGCTGCCGGAGGAAAAAACACGTCGCGTCACCTTCAATGAAATCACAAAAAATGTAGTAACGCGCAGCATTCAGCAGCCGAGAGGAATTGACTATCATTTGGTGGACGCCCAGCAGGCGCGCCGTGTATTGGACCGAATCGTGGGCTATCAGCTCAGTCCGCTTCTCTGGAAAAAGGTGCGCCGCGGTTTGTCCGCCGGGCGTGTACAGTCCGTGGCAACGCGCCTTGTGGTTGAGCGTGAGAAGGAGATCGAGGCCTTTATACCGAAAGAATTCTGGACACTGGATGTTATTCTGCGCTGTGTAGACAAGCCAGGCAGCTTTACCGCAAGATACTATGGCGACAGCAGAAAGCGGGAGCTGCACAGTGAGGCGGAAGCACAAAAGATTGTTCAGGATATTTCCGGCGGGGAATTTTCCATTGCAAGCATTAAGCGTGCGGAAAAGCGCCGTACTCCGACGCCGCCCTTTATTACCTCCACACTTCAACAGGAGGCATCCCGGAAGCTGAATATGACTCCGCGGCGTACCATGGCTGTTGCACAGCAGCTTTATGAGGGCATTGACATTACGGGTGAGGGTACCGTTGGCTTGATTACCTATATGCGCACCGACTCGCTCCGCCTGTCTGAGGAGGCGCTGTCTGCCGCCAAAGAGTATATCACCGCTCATTACGGTGCGCAATACTATCCCGGCAGCCCGCGGCGTTTCCGCCTGAAAGAAGGCGCGCAGGACGCGCATGAGGCAATCCGTCCCAGCAACGTTCAGCTTGAACCGGAGTCCATCAAGGGTGACCTGACGCGTGAGCAGTATCGCCTCTATAAGCTGATCTGGAGCCGCTTTATTGCCTGCCAGATGGCGGATGCTCGCTATGACACTGTGCAAATCGATACTGTGTGTGCC
>CAMGMW010000148.1 GCA_946059285.1 uncultured Clostridia bacterium | reverse complement strand
ATAGTGCTCGGACTGCTGCCGCAGGGGACGCTGTCCGTAAGCGCCTATTCCGAAAGGGACATTGCCTTTCCCGCGGAGGGCGGCAGTATGGACAACGGCACGGACAGCGGCGATTTGTACAACATAACGGCAAGAGTGGGTGGCTCCGAGGCACCGGATCCCGAATCCACACCTGCGCCGGAAGGCTATTTTGCCATCTACAGTCCCATTTACAATATGGTCATGACAACGGAGGTGTTCACCTATACCGCAGGCACCGGCATGACCACGGATCGGATGCTGCCCGCAGAGGCAACGCTGGAGGACGGCAAGCTGACCACGAGCGCAGAGAATGTCGCAATGTTCAAAATCGAAACCGTCGATGGCGTTACGACCTTTGTGACCGCAGACGGTAAGTATCTGTATGCTGACGAAAGGAATCTGCGCCTGGCGGATACCGAGAGTGAATATACCCGCTTTGTTCTTGAAGATACGATAGACGGTCAGCTCATCCGCTGCGAGACAGCGCAGCGCAACGGTTGCCCGCAGTATGTCAGGTACTATGCGGATATGAGTTACATCGGTGTCTACAGTATGGGCTTTGACACCGGCTTCTACACCTTTACGTTCTATGCGTCGGCTGACAGCGTTTGCTCCGATCACACAATTCTTCACACCTGGGACGAGGGCACCGTGACGAAGGAAGCCACCTGCACCGAAGCGGGTGAGATGACCTTCATCTGTACGGAATGCGGCACAAGCAAAATCGAAGAAATCGCGGCAAAGGGACACACTGAGGCGATCACCCCGGCAGTTGCGCCAACCTGCACCGAAGCGGGCAAGACCGAAGGCAAGCACTGCTCTGTCTGCGGTACTATATTGGTCGCGCAGGAAGCTGTTCCCGATTTTGGCCACAGCTATAAAGACGGTGCCTGCACAGTCTGCGGCGCAAAGGAGCCAGACGATAAGCCTATTGCGCCGGTGGAATTTACCGATGTTTCGGAAAAAGCATGGTACTATGACGCAGTGGAGTATGCCGTAGAGAACGGCTTAATGAAGGGCGTCGGCAGCGGAAAATTCGACCCGGAGGGCAGCATGACGCGAGCCATGCTCGTGACGGTTTTGTGGCGCTATGAGGGCGAGCCGGCGGAGGGAGAAAACAGCTTCACCGATGTGCCGGACGGGAAATGGTACACAGATGCGGTTGCTTGGGCTGCCGCAAACGGGATCGTCGGCGGTGTCGGCAACGGCAAATTCGAACCCGAGGGCAGCATCACCCGCGAGCAGATGGCGACGATTTTGTTCCGTTACGCGGGAAATAAGTGCATTGACACGAGCAAGCGCGGCGAGTTGAGTGGCTTCCCCGACAGCGGCAAGGTTTCCTCCTGGGCGAAGGACGCGGTGCAGTGGGCGGTGGCAGAGAAGATCATTAACGGCTCCGACGGCAAGCTCCTCCCGCAGGGCAACGCCACCAGAGCGCAGGTTGCGACAATCCTGACCCGTTTCATCGAGAATATCGTGGCACCGTAATCTGATACTAATTCTTAATAAAAACCTTTGGTTTATATTAAGAAGGCACCGCGATTCGCGTTGCCCTTTTGTGGCCAAAGCAGCTCCATATGGCCGGCATAAAAAATTCCACACAAAAGGCGAACAAACCGTCGCCCTTTGTGTGGAATATATTTTTTAAGCTGCGGCAAAAAATCCGCTGAGCGCCGCCGCTGATTTGTTCAAAGCTCCTTATTCCGCGCGGAAACTCATGCCATGCTCTGCTGCATAGCTTTCCACATAGCTGCCCGCTGCGCTGATCAGTGTGACACCTTCGCAGCCCAAAAACGCCTCCTCATGCAGGTAGGAAACCGTAGCAGGCAGGTGCAGCTCCTTCAGCGCCAGACACCCTGCAAACACGTAATACTCAGGGATATCCTCAAGCTTTTCTCCAAGGCAGAGTGTATGAAGAGCACTGCAGTTGCTAAAAGATAAGTTGGATATGGAAACCACGCCCTCGCAAATGACGACCTCAATCACTTCATTGTTTACAAAGCCGCCTTGCAGGTCTGTGATCGTATCCGGCAGCCACACGCCCCGAACCGGTGAAGCATTGGCAAACGCATACTGATACAATGCCGTCACAGGCAAGCCATCGATCTCCTCCGGAATGACCACAATGGGATCCGTACCCAGATAATGTACAATCTCAATCCCACCGTTTTCTGTATCGTACTCAAAGTCTGCCGCAGAAGTCACCGGATGGCAGCGCACCAATTCTTCCGTAATCGGCGCGTCGGGGTCCACGTCTACGTCCTCATTGGGTTGCTGTTCCTGACCCTTCTCTCCATTTGCGGACGTACCCGGAACGGGATTTCCCGGTTCTGCCGGTTCGTTTCCACAGCCTGCCAACATGGCAAGCATCAATACTGCAAGTACCCAGCAAAGTATTTTTTTCAATGTTTTAGAACCTCTCTTTTTTACGATGATAGACCGATTCTGCTGCGGGTATTCTCGTCGTTCTGCGTCTCTTCCTCATCTCCTTTTTTGTGGAAAGGGGCAGCTTGCTGTTCCGCCTTCCGTATACCTTTCTCTGTCGTTTGCCGCTCCTGTACGGGGAAGCGGACGATTACCTCCGTCCCCTGCCCGAGCTGAGAGACAAATTCCAGCTCCGCGCCGTGGAGCCTGACAATCTCGCTGCAAAGATACAGCCCAAGCCCCACGCCGCCTTCCTCTCTGGTTCTGCTCTTGTCCACGCGGTAGAACGGCTCGGTAATGCGTTCCAGCTGCTCCGGCGCCATGCCTCTCCCGTTGTCCTTAACCCGCAGCGTCGGCACATCCTCCTCCATACGAAAGGACAAAAGGATCTGACCGCCCGTTTCGCAGGCGCGGATTGCGTTTTCGGTAAAATTGATCACAAGGCTCTGCAGCAGCGCCCAGTTGCCGTATACCTTTGCCTCCGTCGGCAGCGCGCTGATTGCAAGCCGTTTCTTTTTCCCCTTCTCCGCCAGCGTCTGCATCGCACCCTCCAGCAGCTCCGCGCAGGAGAGTGTTTCCATCTCTGTCTTATTGTTGCGCAGCACCGTCATCTGGAACAGCTCCGTGGACATCAGATTCAGGCGCTTGCTCTCGCGCATGATGTATTGCAGATAGCGCAGACGATCCTCCTCCTTAACGGCAACACGCATCATAAACTCGCTGTAGCCGTAGATATTGGTCAGCGGCGTGCGAAGCTCATGGGTAAAGTTATCCAGGAATTGCTGTTTCTTTCGGTTCTCCTCCTGCAACTGCAGGATATGACCGCGAATTTTCTCCGTCATATGGTTGAAGTTTTTGGTGAGCAGGGCAAGCTCGTCCTTCCCGCGGGCGGGAACCTGCACCGAATACTCTCCGGCAGCCACCTGATCGGCAGCCTTTGCCAGTCGGGACAGCGGACGGGTCAGGCGATTGACGATGAGCAGAAGCAGAATCGCCAGCACAAGGGAGACGCCCAGACTGACCCAGCAAAACAGCCGCATCAGGGAATCCCATGTCTCCTCCATGTCAGAAATATCCCGCACATAGGTCAGACTGTAGTCCTCAAAGCTCGGGATCTCTCCGGACGCGCAGACGAAAACGCGGTCTTCCGCCTCCGAGATATAGACAAGACTGTTTTCCGCCGCAGCAATATTGACGGGCAGCGTGTCGCCGGTATACACCGCTTCCCCGTTATGGAACAGGCGCAGGTAGACCCCGTCCGTCCCGTAATATCTGTCATATGCCAGCATGAGCTGTGAGACCGTGTCCGTCGAAAGCCGCTCATTCTCTTCCAGCACCAGGAAGTCTCTGGACAGCGCCACAGAAACCGCATATTGCTCCGAAGCGGTACGGTTCTTCTCGCTCTGTAAATGGTTGTTGTAGGTAACACGATACAGGATATAGATACATCCGTTGAGCAACAGCAGGAACAGCAGCAGCACAGGAATAAAAACCTTCTGCCAAAATTTCATAGTATACCCTCCGTTGTAGGCTAAGGACGAAAACAGGGCAAAGAGCAAAGGATTTCGGTATGCGCCTCATACCAATCACCAATTAAAATGTGCAACGCACATTTTAATTGCGATACCGTGATTGGTACGAGACGTTTTTTCGCGATGCTTACCTTATCATCGCGAAAATGCAACGCCGGTACGGCGTTGAA
>CAMGMW010000147.1 GCA_946059285.1 uncultured Clostridia bacterium | reverse complement strand
ATGTCGGCATCATTCAGACGGCCCGCGCCTCCGGCATGGAGCGCTTTCCTCTGCCTTATGTGCTGACCAACTGCCACAATTCTCTCTGTGCGGTCGGCGGAACGATCAACGAAGATGACCATGCGTTCGGACTGTCTGCCGCCAAGCGCTACGGCGGAGAATTTGTTCCCGCTCACCAGTCGGTGATCCACAGCTATATGCGCGAAATGTATGCCGGCGGCGGACGGATGATTCTAGGTTCCGACTCCCACACCCGTTACGGGGCTTACGGCACGATTGCGATCGGCGAGGGGGGACCGGAGCTGGTGAAGCAGCTGTTGAGCAAAACCTATGACATTGCCTACCCACGGGTTGTCGGTATCCGTCTGACGGGAAAACCGCAGCCGGGCGTCGGACCGCAGGATGTGGCGCTTGCGCTGATCGGTGCGACCTTCCGTCAGGGTACGGTCAAAAACAGCGTGCTGGAATTTTTCGGAGACGGCATCGCCGCGCTAAGCATGGATTACCGTAACGGCATCGACGTTATGACTACGGAGACAAGCTGCCTTTCCTCCGTCTGGCAGACGGACGAGACGGTGCGGCAGGCGCTTGCCGTACACGGAAGGGAAGACGCGTTCCGGCTGCTCGAACCACTGGATGGCGCGTACTATGATGCGGCGATTGAAATCGACCTGTCTCGTGTGGAGCCGATGATTGCGCTGCCGTTCCATCCCTCCAATACCTATTCCATCCGGGAATTCAATGAGAATTTAGAGGACATTCTGCATCAGGTGGACGAGGATACGGTCCGGATGCTGGGGCTGAAAGCAAAGCCTGCCTCCCTGCGGGACAAGATTCGCAACGGAAAGTTCTATGCCGATCAGGGTGTGATCGCCGGCTGCTCCGGCGGTACCTTCCAAAATCTTTGGCAGGCTGCCAACATTTTAAAAGGTGCTTCCCTGGGAGACGGCGCGTTCAGCCTGTCATGCTATCCGGCAAGCCAGCCCGTTTTTCTGGAACTGCTCCGTCGGGGTGCGATCGAGGAACTGATGGCGGCCGGCACATCCATCCGCAGCGCTTTCTGCGGTCCATGCTTCGGCGCAGGAGATGTCCCTGCCAACGGCGCGTTTTCCATCCGCCACTCCACCCGCAATTTCCCCAATCGGGAGGGCTCAAAACCTACCGAGGGTCAGGTGGCATATGTGGCGCTGATGGACTCCCGCTCCATCGCTGCTTCTGCCCTTAACGGCGGCGCCATTACGCCTGCGACGGAGCTCCCGCAGTTTACGGAAGACACGGTTGAGTATCATTTTGATCCCGCACCTTATGCCCGCGTCTATCACGGCGTCGGAAAGCCGGACCCCGCCCAGCCGCTGGTTTTCGGTCCGAACATTGCAGACTGGCCGCAACAGATTGCGCTGCCGGAAAACCTGCTCATTACCGTGACCTCCGCCATCTACGATCCCGTCACGACGACAGACGAGCTGATCCCCTCAGGCGAGACCTCCTCTTATCGGAGCAACCCGCTTCGTCTGAGCGAATTTGCCTTGAGCCGGAAGGACCCTGCCTATGTGGGACGTGCCAAGCAGGTGCTTGCGCTGGAGCAGCAGCGCCGGACTGACCCGGAAGCGGTACGTCCGTATATGGAAGGCTATGACCCGGCTGTGACCGGTCTGGGCAGCGCAGTGATGTCAATCCGTCCCGGAGACGGTTCTGCCAGAGAACAGGCCGCCTCGTGCCAGCGTGTGCTGGGCGGCGTTGCGAATCTCTGCGAGGACTATGCCACAAAGCGGTATCGCAGCAATGTCATCAACTGGGGCATGCTTCCTTTCACAGTGGAGCATATCACAGACTACCATATTCAGCCGGGAGACCGAATTTATGTACCGGGAATCCGTGACGCACTGCAATCGGATGCCGCCTGTGTCGAGGGCGTGCTGCTGCAGGGAGAGAACAAGACCGTACTCCCGCTGAAGCTGGAGCACCTCAGCCGTGAGGAACGGGACATCATTCTTTCCGGCTGCCTCATCAATTACTACGCATAAGGGGTTTTACCATGATTTTTTTCCACGCTGCTGCGCATGGGCATACCGGCATTGGGGACACACTGCTGCATGCCCTGACAGACGGCCTGAAGGACGGGCTGCTGAGTCTGCCCATCTTGTTCATTGCCTATCTGCTGATGGAGCTGCTTGAGCGCAGTCAAAAGTTTAACGAAGGAATTCTGCGCGGCTACTCCCGCAGGGCGGGACCAGCTTTGGGCGGACTTCTGGGTATTGTGCCGCAGTGCGGTATCTCCGGCGCTGCCGCCACGCTGTTCTCCACCGGTTCGATCACCGTGGGAACAATGCTGGCTGTGTTTTTTGCCACCTCAGATGAGATGCTGCCGGTCATGCTGTCCTCCCTGACGGACGGGGAGGGCGTCGGCATCCGCACGATTGTGCTGATCGTCATTTCCAAGGCGGTTCTGGGCATACTTCTGGGTTACCTTGCCGACGGAGTGCTGGGAAGGTGGTTCCGCGCACAGAAGGACATTCACAGTTTCTGCGAGCGGGAGCGCTGCGCCTGCGGCGAGGAGGAGGGCAATGTTTTTCTCTCCGCCTTAAAGCATACGCTGAAGATCTTCATCATGCTTGTGCTGGTCAATATCGCGCTCAATCTGCTCTTTGAGTTTATCGGCGTGGAAAAGCTTTCCGGTACGATCTTAAACAGCCCGGTGATCGGTGAGGCGATCCTTGCCCTGTTCGGGCTGATCCCCAACTGCTCTGTCTCTGTGGTCATCACGGAATCCTATCTCTCCGGTGTTTTGGGCTTGGGAGGACTGTTTGCGGGACTTTTGTCCAATGCCGGCATCGGGCTGTTGGTCCTGTTCCGCACGAACAGGAACATTAAAGAGAATTTTGTAATCCTTGCTGTGCTGTATATTCTGAGCACCGTCGCGGGCATCGGCGTTACATTCGTCTCAGGGCTTTTATAAGCTTGCTGCGCACCACCTTAGATAAAATTTGGAGGATGATGGAACATCATCCTCCAAATTTTGTTTCATACGCACCCGGATGTAGTTCTTGGTAAAAAGCTTTAAAGCTATTTATAGCGCCAAAGGCGCGTCAAGAACTGCATGGGACGGCTTTTGTGGCTTTTGCCACAAAAGGGCAACGCAAATAGCGGTGCTTTCTTAATAAAAACCAAAGGCTTTTATTAAGAATTAATATTACGATACAAAAGCGCTGCACATTGATCGGCGGCCGGTATGATTCTTTCGCCTGTGTCTGGGTATTTTCAGAATTGATACAATACCGGGCAGTCAAATGCCAGCCCCATATCAGACTGACTGCTTCACGAAGCACGGCGGAAATTGCCCATTGTCTCCTTGACCGAGGACAGATACGCAAAGGTGCCCGGGAATTCTTCCAAAATGCGCTGGAATTCGACAATTTGGTGTTTATTGACCACGCAAATCAACAGCGTCTTGTCCGTATGGGTAAAGCCGCCCACCGCCGGAATCTCTGTTACACCGTGCTTCAGGCGTTCCAGCAGCGTCCGCGACAGCTCCTCTGGTCGGTCGGTAATGATTTCAAATTTGACCGCTTCCTTGAAGCCCTTGAGCATGATATCGCCCACCTTGCTGGAAATGAAGCTGTAGATCAGACATAGGATCACCGGCTCAAGCTTAAAATCATAAACAAAATAGGAAGCGGCTGCGACGATGGCATTGATGGCGAAAACGATCCAGATCGTATCCCGCTGCGGATGCAGCTTGTGCACCCATGCCGCAACCAGATCCGTACCTCCGGTGCAGCTATTGCGCCTCATGACGCTGCCGTAGCAGAAACCGCTGATCACACCGCCTGCGATCGGCGCGAGAATCGTGCTGGTGCCGTTTGCGGTGTGATAAACATACGGTTCGAGGTTTACATACTCCAGGAGCAGCAGCGCCCCCGAAAAAACCGCGGCAAACAGCGCCGAGTTGAGCGCAAAGCGCCGGTTCACAATGAAATAGACCGCGATCAGCAACGGAATGTTGATGATAATGGTCATATAACCGATATTAAAGTGGAATACGTGCTGCACAATGGTTGCAATGCCGGGCAGACCGGACGGTGCAAATTCATTGGGAAAGATAAAAATATAATAACTGAGCGCCAGAAGAAGGGCACAAAAGACGATCACTAAACTATC
>CAMGMW010000146.1 GCA_946059285.1 uncultured Clostridia bacterium | reverse complement strand
GTCCGGCGCGCTGCCCGCATCGACAAAGAGCGGTTCCTATTTTGCCGGATGGTATACTGCCGCTTCGGGCGGAGAACACATCCACAACGGCAGTCTTGCTTCAGTGAATCGGACGTTATATGCCTCCTGGTCCGGAGTTAAGCCGGCGACGGACCCAAATGAGCCGGATGAGCAGATCGAGATGCCTGAGATCAAGACCAGTGAGGCCGGGATTGCGTTTATCAAGGAACATGAGGGCTTTGCCAAGTATGCCATGTGGGACGTGAGCCAGTGGTCAGTGGGCTACGGAACCCGATGCGGCGTCAAACGGGACGGCAGCGATGTACCGGAGGCATGGAAAGAGGGCAATGCGGGTATTACGGAGCTGGAGGCGGAATACCTGCTGCGGCAGATGCTGGCCGAGCAGTTCGAGCCTGCGCTGGATGCTTTCCTTGCCAAGGGCGGACAGACGCTGTCTCAGCAGCAATACGATGCGCTGATCAGCTTTTCCTTTAATCTGGGTACGGCGTGGATGAACCGCGGCTATCAGATGGGAGAGTATATCTATACCGGCAAATATACGGAAATGCAGCTGGTCAACACGATGGGAAGGTGGATCAACGTTAACGGTGCGCCGAATTCCGGTACGGCACGCCGCCGTATTTCCGAAGCAAACGTTTTTTTCAACGGTACATATGTCAGAAACAGTACCGCCTATCTGCGAATCATCTATGACATCAATGTTCCGGATGGAGAATCGGCAACCTGCAATACAGACTATTATTACTACAAAACCGGCGAAGCGCTGGGTAAATTGCCGGTTCCCAAGTGGGAGGGACACGTATTTTCCGGCTGGTACAGTGAGCCGGAGGGCGGCGAGCTGTTCACGGAAGCAACTTTAGCACCTGCGACGCGGAACTACACCGTGCATGCGCATTGGGATGAGCAGGAGAAGCCTGTCGATCCCGATCCTCCTGCGGAGGGCTTTACCGACGTCCCGGAAACGGCGTGGTATTACAAGGGCGTTACCGCAATGGTGGAGGCGGATATCTTCCGCGGCGTCAGCGAGACAGAGTTCCTTCCCTCCGGCACGATGAACCGTGCAATGATGGTCACGGCGCTCTACCGACTGATGGGCGAGCCTGCGACAGAGGTCGTGCCGCCTTTCACGGATGTCCCGGTCGGTCAGTGGTACAGCAGTGCCATCGCGTGGGCATACGAGTATGAGATGGTCAATGGCGTCAGCGAGACGGTGTTTGACCGGGGTTCGGCCATTACCCGGGAGCAGCTTGCGACGTTGCTGTACCGTTTCGCTGTGTTCTGCGATGAGGATGTGACGGCGCGGGCTTCTTTGGAGGACTTTGAGGATGTCGCATCTGTATCTTCCTATGCGATTGAGGCGATGCAGTGGGCAGTGGCAGAGGGATATATTCAGGGGAACGCAGGGAGGCTCCTGCCAAAGGACACTGCGACCCGTGCTGAATGCGCGGTGCTTCTGGCACGGTATCTTGGCTTCGAGACATAAAAAGAGCACCCTGCCGAAAAAATTCGGCAGGGTGCTTTCAAAGTCCGGTTTATTGGACATATGAAATGGTATACTCAGCGCAGAAACACGCAAAAGGAGCTGTGAGCTATGCGCTGGAATATAATTTCTGTATTGGGACATTATGAGGTATATGCCGATGACGGGAGCTTTTTGTTCTCCGCGGATACGCGGCATGAGGCGATGGAGGAACTGGAGAATTGGGAAACTATCGACTGACGCTTTCCTACGACGGCACACGCTACCGGGGCTGGCAGCGCTTGCCGACGGGGATGACGGTCCAGGGAAGGGTGGAAGCGGCGCTTTCCGAGCTGTTCGGCGTGCCTGTAGAGGTGCACGGCAGCGGACGCACGGATGCCGGTGTTCATGCAAGGGCGCAGGTCGTTTCCTTTACGGCGCCGGAACTGCCGGTACAGACGGCTTTGCGCCGCCTCCGGCACCTGCTGCCTGAGGATATTGGTGCGGTTTCGCTGGAAGCCGCGCCGCCGCGCTTTCATGCGCGGCTTTCCGCTGTGGAAAAGACCTATGTTTATCGGATCTGGAACAGTGAGACGCCGGATGTATTTGAACGGCGCTTCCGTGTGCAGCTCCCGCAGAACTTTGATCTGCAGGCAATGCAGACGGCAGCGCAACAGCTGTTGGGGACACATGACTTCCGATCCTTCTGTGCGAACAAGCAGTTCAAAAAATCCTCTGTGCGGACGCTGACCCGTTGTGAGATCGTGCGCAACGGAGAAGAATTGCGGTTCATTTTGGCGGCGGATGGTTTTTTGTATCACATGGCGCGGATTCTGGTCGGAACGCTGCTGGAAGTCGGCAGCGGCAAGAGGAGTGCGGAGGAGCTTCCGGCGATATTTTCCGCCCGGAGCCGCGAGGCAGCCGGGGAAACTGCGCCGGCAAAGGGACTGTGCCTGTGGGAGGTGCGATACGAATGAACATTCAGATTTTCGGGAAATCCAAGTGCTTTGACACGAAAAAAGCGGAGCGCTATTTCAAGGAACGCCGCATCAGGGTGCAGAACATCGACCTGGTGCGCTACGGGATGTCCAACGGGGAGTTTGAAAGTGTACTGCGCGCTGTGGGCGGTGTGGATCAGCTGATCGACTGGGAGAAAAAGGATCCGGATATCGACCTGATGCGCTACATGGATGACCGTATGGCGAAGGAGGACAAGCTTTTTGAACGCCCCGAGCTGATGAAAACACCGGTGGTGCGAAACGGGAGGATGGCGACCGTTGGCTATTGCCCGGAGATATGGAAGCAGTGGGAATAGGAGAACGTCGGATGTTGGCACAACGAATTATGATCCCGTCGGAGGTGCGGAAGGTGCTTTTGCAGCTGAATCGAGCGGGCTTTGCAGCGTATGCCGTCGGCGGCTGCGTCCGTGACAGCCTGCTGGGGAGGATGCCGCAGGATTGGGATATCTGTACCTCCGCTTTGCCGGAGCAGACCCAAGCGTGCTTCGCCGATGACAGAGTACTTCTCACCGGCATACGCTATGGCACCGTTACGGTCCTACGCGGCGCAGAAGCCTATGAAATCACAACCTTCCGCGCAGAAGCCGGTTATCAGGATGCGCGGCACCCGGAGGAGGTGCGGTTTTTGCCCTCTCTGCACGGCGATCTGATGCGCCGGGACTTCACGGTCAACGCGATGGCGGCGGATGCGGAGGGCGAGATAACAGATCTGTTCGGTGGCCGTGAGGATCTGCGGTCCGGCGTGATCCGCTGCGTCGGTGTGCCGGAGGAACGCTTCGAAGAGGATGCCCTGCGTATTCTGCGGGGACTCCGTTTTGCGGCACGGCTGGGGTTTGCTGTTGCGCCGGAAACGGCGGCTGCGATCCATTGCCTCCGGCAGCGCCTTTGCGCGGTGGCGCCGGAGCGGCTGCGGAAGGAACTGAGCGGGCTGCTGACCGGTTGCGGCGCTTCGGCTGTCCTGCGGGAGTTTTCGGATGTGATCTGCGTCTTGATTCCGGAGCTTGCGCCGTGTGTCGGATTTCGTCAGTACAATCCCCATCACGCGTTGGACGTCTGGGAGCACACGCTGGCGGCGTTGGAAGATTCGGAAGCAAAGGAGCCGCTTCGTTTGGCAGTGCTGCTGCATGACATCGGAAAACCGCCGGCGTTTTCAATGGACAAACAGCTTGTCGGGCATTTTTACGGTCATGCCGTGATCGGCGGTGCAATGACAGAACGGATTCTGCGCCGCCTGCGTTACGATCATGAGACAGTGCAGACGGTTTCAGAGCTGGTGCGGTTGCATGACAGAATTCATGAACCTGTACAGGAGCGACAGATGAAGCGCTTGCTTTCAAAGCATGGGGAACACATGCTTCGGCAGCTTCTGCGTTTACGTCGCGCCGATCTGCTGGGTAAAAAAACGCAGGACCCAGAGGAGATTGAGCGGCTGACCGAAGAGGCGGAGACTCTGCTGGAACGTGTTTCGCAGCAATGTGTTACGCTGCGGCAGCTCTCCGTTACGGGCAGGGACCTGTTGGCGCTGGGCGTGCCGGAGGGACCGCAGATCGGTTCTCTTTTGCAGCGACTGCTGGATGCGGTACTGAGCGGTACACTGCCCAACGCACGCGATGCCTTGCTGGATGCAGCGAGACAATGGGCAAAGTGCACAAATTAGAGGCATTTTTCTCTTCTATT
>CAMGMW010000145.1 GCA_946059285.1 uncultured Clostridia bacterium | reverse complement strand
GGATTGCCTTGGGTGTTCTCCCGCAAAATTCGACAGACAACGCAACCAATCCGCCGCATTTACGTCGTATCCGGATGGAGGACGGCGTATCTCGGCATCCCGTATCCATGCGGTGAAGAGGCAATGCTGACGGCACATGTCCCGGCAAAGCACCTTCCCGATGAGCTGACTGGGGCGGTTGCGACGACTGACCCGCGGGGACAGTGGCTGCCGTGGTGTGGAGAGACGGACGGAGTGCCGGTCTTTCAAGGTTATTTCCGTACTGCGGAGGATGGGATAGAGCTGGCGCTGCTTCCGGAGGAAGCACAGATGCTTCCCGAATGGCTTCCGCTGATGCAGCCGATATCCGTGATGGGAAGAGAACGGCTGATGATAAAACTGGATAAAAATGGGATGCTTCCACCAAGAAATACAGAAAACGGGGGTAATACATATGACACGGAGACTTTTGTCGATTCTATTGATTCTGACCTGCCTGTTGACGCTGCTGCCGATGACGGCGACGGCCTCGACCGGGGGCAAACTGATCGCGCTGACCTTTGATGACGGTCCGGGAGCGTATACGAACCGCCTCCTGGACGGTCTGGCGGAGCGGGGCGTTAAGGTTACGTTTTTTGTGCAGGGCAAAAACGCCGCTGCTTATCCGAAGACGATCAAGCGAATCTACGATGAGGGTCACCAGCTAGCGTCTCATACATATGACCACCCGACGCTGACAAGCAAAACCAATTCGGAAATTGCATGGCAGCTCAACCGTACGGCGGAGATCCTGAATAAAGCGACCGGCACGACACAGAGCTATGTACTGCGCCCGCCTTACGGAGACTGTAATTCCCGTGTGCTGTCAGCCATCGGCACACCGGCGATCATCTGGTCTGTTGATCCGGCGGACTGGCGTGACCGAAATGCCAATACTGTTTGCACCAGAATCGTTTCCGGTGCCTTTGACGGCGCGATCGTACTGGCACATGACATTCACTCCACCACCGTGGACGGCGCGTTGAAGGCAATCGATCAACTCCTCGCAAAGGGCTATGAGTTTGTCACGGTCAATGAGCTGCACCGCCGTCGGGGGGTTACGCTGCAAAACGGTGTGAAGCATTATTCCTGTAAGCCTACCGGCGTAGATTACGGTCCTGTCGCGGTACCGGAGATCACACTTGAACGCACCTATGGGCAGACCAAGGCGTGTTTGACCTCCTCCGAGGGCGCGAAGATCTATTATACGACGGATGGCAGTACTCCGACCGCTAACAGCAAGGTCTATACTGCGCCGTTTGTCGTGGAGTTGGGACAGACCGTCAAGGCGATCGCCGCCTATAACTTTAACGGCGACCGAAGCAAAGAGGCCTCCCTGAAAATTGATGTGCTGCCTCTTCAGATTCCAGCCGTCGAAAGGACGGAAACGGGCGTAAAGCTGCTCAATCCGAATGCGGATTCTGATATCCGCTATACGACAAACAGCGCTGACCCAATCACTGCCGGCGCGGTCTATCAAGAGGAGATTCCGTATTTTGATGGGACGCTGCGTTTTCTCGCGATGGGGGAAGGTAGCCGATCAGAAAGCCGCACGATCTATGTCAGCAAAAACGGCAACCTGTTTTGGGATGTCAGCAGTTCGGCGTGGTATTTTAGCGGCATTGACCGAGCGGTCACACTGGGACTGATGTCCGGTGTCTCGGAATACCGCATGGATCCCAACGGCGCGTTGAGCCGTGCCATGTTTTTGACTCTGTTGTATCGATTGCAGTTGGCGCGTGGAGAGACACCCTTCGTTACAGCGGAAACCGATTTCACGGATGTAAAACGGGATCAGTGGTATTCGGAGGCGATCACATGGGCGACAATGGTCGGAATTGCTCAAGGCTATCCGGATGGAAAGTTTTATCCGAATCAATCGATCACCCGCGAGGAAATGTGCGTTGCGTTGGATCGATTCCTGACGGCCGAAGGAATTGAGGCACAGGAAGCATCATTGGATTTCGAAGATGCCCAGATGATCTCCCAATGGGCAAGAGACGGGGTAGCCCATCTGGTGACAATGGGCTTGGTCATGGGTAAGACGCATCATCGGTTTGTGCCGCGGGATACAGCGACCCGGGCGGAGGCGGCCATCCTCCTGCTGCGGCTGTATGATTATATGGAAACTACATAAAAGATACCGGGACTGCCGTAAAACCTGAGTTTTACGGCAGTCCCGCTCCATTTAAAAACCTCCTGAGCATGTCGTTTCAGAGCGACGTGTTCAGGAGGCTTTTTGCAAGCTGTCAAGGCTCTTTCTTGATGTATTTGATATGCTCCGGCTGAGGAATGTTTTCCGCTGTTTCATGCATAAAACGGTAAGCCTCATCCCGCAGGCGCTGCCGCTCTGCCCGTTCGGTGGCATTTCCATCGGGGTAAATCGGGTCGCCGATATATACGGTGATGCAGGGCCATAGAAACTTTAACACTTTTCGTTCCCGATAGGTCACGACATACGGAACGGCAGGTACATGATCCCGCACCGGATAGGCAAAGGAGCCGGAGCGGAAAGGGCGGATGTGTGTGTAATAGGGCCAGATGTGCGCTTCCGGGAAAATACAGATAGCGCTTCCCTCCCGAAGGCGTGTGCGCATGGCATCGGCAAGGTGGGGCAGCCCTTTCGCATGGGTGGGCAGGGGAATCGCGCCCAGCATTTGCACCACTGCTCGCAGACCGGGGACCGAGACGGCGTCCGCCCCGGTGACAATATAGGTCTTGCGGGGGAAAGCAACCAGAGAGGGGATAAAGGCATCGGCGGCATGCTGGGTGTGGTTTGCGTAGAGATAGTACCCGCCCCGCAAGCCGCGAAGCCGCTTCTTGCCGCGGATGCGCAGTCCAAAGCCGATCTTGCAGAACAGCCATACCAGCGGCGTAACGATCAGCCGATAGAGAATGAACGCAGCGATGTTCCAAAACGGATTTTTCCGGATGTACGGGAAGTCGTCCGCCACATGGCAGGCGTGGATGCTTTGCGTTGAGGCAAAATCATCGTTCAGTTCGTCGGAATAATAGAAGGTTTTAACCGGCTTCAACGCGTTTCCTCCCCGCTACGTCTATGATCATCTGTTCCATTTTATCCATACAGGCTACCTGATCAAATTCTTTCGCGTAACCCAGATACGCCTGTCTGCACCGCGCCCGGCGCTCCGGGGACTCCAGCCAATAGTCAATCCTCTGCGCCAGCGCGTCCGGATCATTGTAATGAAACAGATTCTCTTCCTGCAGGGCAAAAAACCGCGTTGCACTGCGGGGGGAGTCTGCAATCACCGGTACCAGACCGCAGGCGATCGCCTCCAGACAGGAAATCGCCTCGATCTCAATTTCTGCCGGATGGACATAAAGGTCGGCGCTGCGAATCATCTGAACCAGCTCCTGACGGGTGAAAAACTGCATGACGGGTGGATTCTTCAGCCGTTTGGCAGCGTATTTCCGAAGCTTTTTTTCCAGCGGACCCGCTCCTGCAAACACCAGCTGAATCCGGTCAGCATAACGGGAACGCGCAACGCCGTTGATAAGCACCTTGTGGGATTTTTCCTTGCTGTACCTTCCGATAAATAGGATCACATACTGATCTTTCGGCGGCGCCATATCCTCACCGGGCGTAAAAATACGATTGACGCCGTTGGAGATCACCAGCCCGTTGGTCTTATGGCCGACCGTGGTTTCATATACCTCACGGATAAATTCCGTGGGATAGTGGATGCAGTCCACCCGAGAGTAGACGTAGCGATCAAAAAAGCGATACACGGCGCGGTTGAACCATTTGGCGTTCATCAGAAAAACATGATTGGAAAAGTTTTCCGCCTGACAGTGGAAGCCCGCCGTCACAGGCAGGTGTTTTTCCTTTGCCAGCACGGCGGCAGCGTGACCGGTGCGAAAGGGGATCATGATATGCACCGCGTCCACGCCATCCATCGCGGCCTCCAGAATCTCGCGCTTCGGATTTGCAAGCGTGACGCCGTTCTTGCGGACATAGCCGTTGAGCGGTCCCAAATTAAAGGAGGGAATCACATAATACCCCGGTGTACCCTCCTTATCCTGATCCGGACAAACGATACGGACCTCATGCCCTTTGCTGCGCAGGCTGCGGATCAAATTCATGGCAGCTACCGTGGTACCGTTGTTTTCTTCCCCCAGAACATCGCAGACCATTAATATTTTCATTGTGTTTCCCC
>CAMGMW010000144.1 GCA_946059285.1 uncultured Clostridia bacterium | reverse complement strand
TGGTCTTGGGCAGGGCGCTCATATCCATATCGTCGTCCACCATCAGGAGCTTGTTTTCCAAGTCCGCACGGCTGAACCGGTTGCTCTCCACCTTCTGGATGCTGGTGGTATTCATGCTGTCGCCCAGCAGCGAGCGCATGACCAGCCCGATGCGGCTTTTGCCTTCGCCGCCCTTACCGATGAGCATGAGCATTTTTTGCCCCTTGGTGGTGGGCAGCAGGCAGTAGCCGAGATATTCCTGCAAGGTGGGAATATCCTCCGGGACAAGGAGTTCAGATAGAAATTGCAGCCAGCGGTTCGGCACGGATGCGTCAGGCTTGTAGGAGACAGTCAGACGATTGTTGCAGTAGCTCTTGTCGGCACTGAAACGTCCGTCCATGAAATACGTCCCGTTGGCAACATGGATACGGTCTGTCTCAATGGGTAGCGGTGGCGAATACGCTTGCAGCTTGATGCTGGCAAGTAAGTTTGCCACGACCTTGGACAAGCCGGAGGTCAGACAGCTGGAGATTTCCTCTAAGATCAGGTTGCCGATCTGCCCCTCGTCCTCAATCAGCCCGTCCACGGTGAACAGCCGCCCACGCACACATTTCATGGGGTGCTTGTCCAAAAACTGCTGGCAGAACAGCACTTCATTGATGCGCTTCCCGTCAAACCAGTCGGGCAGGCTGTCCTCAAATGGCAAGGTCGTTACGGCGTTTTCTTTGTTTTCCAAGCTCCATTTCCTCCCTCCGTTTCCTCTCGGTGTATTCCTGCAACTGCTTGATCCTGCCGCTGTCCCAAAGCTCGCGGACGGCGGCTGTCCGCTGCTCCGCGCTGCCGAAGATGAACACGTCGCATAGATGCTCGATATGGCACTCCATCTGGCAGGCTTCTACAAAACGGTCGCCCAGCGGTTCGTCAGGGGTCTTTGGCGCATACCGCACCTTCCAGCCCCGAAGCAGGTGCAGATAGTCCGTCAGCACAGAAAAACACAGCCGCTCCGATTCCCGGAACTGCTGTGTCAGGTGGTACGGTATTTCTTTTGCTGGGCGTGGCGCTGTATCTTCCCCGGTCTGCATAGGGATGCCGAAGTCCGTCGCAAGCCGCCCGGCGGCGTCACGGGCATTCTGTCCGGTGAGCTGCGCCGTCAGGTCGATCACGTCCCCGGCCTGCCCGCAGCCGAAGCAGTGAAAGTGGTCGGGGTACAGCTTCATGCTTGGTGTACGGTCGTCATGGAACGGACAGCAGGCCATGCCGCCGCGATTGACAGGCAGACCGTATCGCTCTGCCGCCATCTGCGGCGTGACCCGCCCCTTGACGGTTTCATATAGATTCATATTCCCTCCGTTTCTGCTCGTGATAAAGAGCGTGTAATTTAGATTTTCGGTAGCCGCTACCGAATAAAAACAAGTTTCCAAAGTGGGAACTTGAAAACGCTGCTAAGGATGCTCGCCGAATGAGCACCCTTCTTCATTGTCAGTCTGCATCTTCCACCGTCTGCTTCAGATTCATCACCCCACTTTCAATTTTCCCGATCAGAGGGGCGGTTTTCATACCCCTCTGTCTGTATTATGTTCAAATCGTGAAAAAACAGGCGAATCACACGACAAGCCCGTTTCAAAAAACAGGACAGGCTCTTTCTCTGTTCACATCTATATGGTATAATTAAAAAAACACGACAGGAGGGCGAGAGATGACAACTTCCATCAACGAGCACAATATGCTGACGCTGGATTTCTGGAGAGATACCGTGACCTATGAGGGAAAGACCGTGCCGACCGGCACGCTGGGCTGCGAGACGCTGAATATCCCGGACGAGGTGATTGAAAAGCTGAACGAACTATGTCCGCGTGTGAATCTGCTTCTGGAAACCATGAATCAGCAAACGCCGAACGCCGCTCTGCTGCCGGATGCAGGGAAAGCGGCAGAGGAAATCCTGACGCTGCTCCGAGACGTGCCGCCTTTTCACAGGCTGGATATGGATTTCTACCTTCCCGGCATCTCCAAAGCGTTCACGCTGGAGGGTTTGCAGGCATACAGCAGCGCACAACTGTCCGGTTCGCTTTCGACGAAGCAGTTGGAAGAGGTCAGGCTGGGGGTGCTGCTGGGGCGCATCGTTCCGGTGCTGGGACACCTTGCATTCTCTCTGGCGGAATACAAAAAGGGCATGGAGCGGTTTGCCCTTATGCTGGACGCAGAGGGCAGTGACCGCACCCCGGACGGTCTGGCAGAATTGTTCGGGCGGTGCTTCCCTGCGGAGTTCCGCCTGAACGAAGCAAGCCCGTGGATGGCGCTCACTAATGAAACTTCCCAATACCTGTCTGTCCTGCATACCGGCGAGGACAAGGCAAAGCTGGTGAAGCGCATCCACTACGTTACCTTTGTGGGGATGCTCCGCGCCGATTTCTTCGAGGGTCTGTGCGTGGGTCATGCGCCGAAGAAGTGCCGCATCTGCGGCAAATGGTTCCTGACCACCAACGCAAGGCACACAAAATACTGCGGAGGCTTCGCCCCCGGCGACAAACTGGGACGCACCTGCCGCCAAATCGGGAATCTGCGGGGCAGGGCGCAGCGGGAGCTTGCGCCGGATCATCCCATCAAGAAGATATACAACCGACGCATGAACACCATAGATAAAAAGCAGGACAGAGGGACGCTGGATCAGGACGCTGCCGCCGTCATGAAGCGGCTGGCAAAGCGTAAAATGCAGCAGGCGATCAGCGACGTTGCCTATGCACAGGGCAGCTATGCCGCCGAGATGGAACAGGCGGCGCTGCTGGCGGAAGCAAAAGCGGAGATGAATCGATAAGAGGATAACCACTGCGGGAAAGGGGGTGCGGACATGAAGGACAAGCGCGACAAGCTGATACCTGAGCAGCTTTCGGGCTACACATGGGAGCTGTCCGGTTATGCGCCCAAAGTGCCGTTCTCCAACTCGGACAGCCTGACCATGCGGGAGGTGCGGAACGCCTTTCAGCTCACGCCGGAACCGCCGGAGATGGCGCTGAACAATTATATACGAGAAGCCGTCCGGCACAAGAACCTTGCCTACTTTTCCTTCTTTCTGCACCGCTTTGAAAAGCGGCTGAACGGCGTGATCTATCGCTTCCTCACCCGAAACGGCATTGACCGCTATGACCCCGCCCGGTTTCTGGACTACAAGCTGGAAGTCCTGCAAATGCTGCTGTTCTGCCTGCCGAGGTTCGACCCGGAGCAGGAGACGGAGTTTCTGAAATATGCCAAAAACTATATTCGGAACGGGCTGCTGTTCTGCCGCGCTCTGGAGGAAGCAGGCTCCTTTGGAAGCATTGCGGAGTACCAGCGTGTGCGGCATATTGGGGCGATATATACCGATTCCGGCAAGAGCCGCGCAGAGGTCGTTGCGGAGTTTGCGGAAAAAGCCGGATACAAGGAGGACGGCGCAACGGCTGACGAGCTGCTGACCGTCGCCCGGCACAACCGGAGCATCGTTTCCCTTTACCGCACGGAGCAGGACGAGGACGGCGAGGAAACCGGAGAGGACGTGACCTGCGACGATAGCTGGAACTATGCGGACATCCTCTGGAACGGCGTCCGGGCAAAGGCCGTAAAGAGCGCCTTTTGGGAAATGGAGCTGCGGGAGCAAAGACTGCTGGAGGGTCGGAATGCCGTCTGCATGGCCTGCGGGCGGGTCAGCCCCATGTCGAAGCAGAAATCCTTTGAGGAACTGGCGGTCATGTTCGAGGGCAGCGGGGCAAGCGGCGCGGAGCGCGCCTACCGCCGCGCTTTGGACAAGCTGCGCCTGAAGCTCATGGAGAGCAGCATGGTGCATACCGTGACCTTGAAACAGGTGAAAAGCACGAAGAAGAACAAAAAAATAGCCGCCGCTGTCTACCTGTATCAGGCGGACAACGACGGCGGATGGGGCGAGCTGCGGTTTGATTTTGCAACCGGCACGGCGGAGATCGTCCAGCTGGCGGAGTTGGATACGGTAAAGTCCAACGTCTTCGCAAGGACGGCGATACGGTACATACAGAGCTTGCTGGTGGTGCGGCTGCTGAAGGAGGCTGTTGTGCCATTTGAGATGGACTGCCCGGAGAAGCCTATTCCTCCGGTCAAAGCGTCAAAAGCACCGAAAAGAAAGGCGTTGCGCACAATCTCTCTGCGGCAGATAGAAATCCAGAAAACGGATGAAAGAATCGCCGCCGCTGTCTACCTATATCAGGTAGACAACGACGGCGAATGGGGAGAGATCA
>CAMGMW010000143.1 GCA_946059285.1 uncultured Clostridia bacterium | reverse complement strand
CCACTTCCATTATATTCTATCTTTTTTATTTTACCACAAATTTTGCCGAATGTCTCCGGCGGCGTGCCGAAAATTCTTTCCGACCTTTCGGCACGCCGCACCGTTCATCAGCGAAATATGCTCCCCCCGCTGTCAAGCACCTCAAGCCGGCGGCATCTGGAAAAGCTCGGTCGCAGCTCCGGCAGATACCGCTCGATGGCTGCTGCCAACAGCATCGGATTGAGAGACGGATTCTGCGCGCAGACCACGCAATCCAGAATCACTGTTTTTTCATCAGAACGAAGTTCGCAGCGCTTCAGCATCGGACGGATATCCACATCCTCCTGTCCGCGCTTTGTCCGTTTCTCCACCACCAGCGTCTGTGCGCACAGTAATGCGGCGATTTTTTGCAGCGCGTCCTTCGGAACACCGTTGTCGTACTCCAAAATAACCTCCGCGTGCAGCAGCGTCAGCTCCTTCGCCTTGCGATTGCTGTCGTAAGACCGGAGAATACGGACCCCCTCCGGCAGCACGGCGTTGAGCGCCTCCGGCGTGACCTTCACTTCCGTATCCAGCTCATACTCCATGATCTCGCAGTGGCTCTCCACGCCAACGCTCAGCGGCAGTAACATCGACACATATGCATGCGGCGTATATCCCTGAGAATGGTGCAGCTGCACACCGGCGCGCCGAAACGCCCGCTGCATCAGACGCATCAGATCCAAATGGGACATCCAGATTGCGCTGCCCGTCTTTTCAAACAGCATTCTATGCATCACACGCTCCCCCTTCCAGCAAGCGGCTTGCGCCGCAGCCGCTGCACGCACTGCGGCAGTCCGGGGTCGTCTCGCTGCGATAGGCGCGTTGCCGTTCTCTTTGCAGGAACGTCTTGCTGATGCCGTTGGAGATTGTCTCCCACGGCAAAAGTTCTGTCTCTGCATACCCTCTGGTAGTATAAAACGCGGGGTCAATATTGCATGCTTCAAACGCTTTCAGCCATGTTTCATAGGAAAAATACTCGTCCCAGCCGTCCAGCCGTGCGCCGCGCCGTACCGCTTCCTCCAGCACCGCGCCGATACGCCGGTCCCCTCTGGCAAGCACCGCCTCCAGCCGGCTCAAATCCGCCGCATGCCAGTTATACTCAATGCTTTTGGAAGGCATCGCCTCCTTTAGCATCCGCTGTCGGCGCAGATACTCCTCCGGAGAAATCTGCTGTTCCCACTGGAACGGTGTAAAGGGCTTCGGTACAAAAAATGCGGTAGAGACATGAATCCGCACGCCCCGTTTTTTATTGGACGCGTGTTCCCGCCATGTCCGCAGAATCTTATAGACCAGCTCCGCAATGCCCAGCACATCCTCGTCCGTCTCCGTCGGCAGTCCGAGCATAAAATAGAGCTTGACATTGTTCCATCCGCCTTCAAAGGCAATGGCGCAGGTCTCTAAAATTTCTTCTTCCGTCACATTTTTATTGATTGCATCGCGCAAGCGCTGGGTGCCTGCTTCGGGCGCAAAGGTCAGACCGCTTTTTCGCACCTGCTGCAGTTTGAGCATCAGCTCACGGGAAAAATTATCCGCTCGGAGCGATGGCAGGGAGACGTTGATCTTTCGCGGCGTGCAGTAATTCAGCAGACCATCCGCCAGCTTTTCCAGTTCTTTATAATCTGAAGTGGACAGACTGGAAAGTGTAATCTCGTGACAGCCTGAGTGCTCCAGTGATTCCACCGCCTGCTGCAAAAGTACATCCGCTGAGCGCGGACGGACCGGGCGGTAGCAGAAGCCCGCCTGACAGAAGCGGCAGCCGCGGATACAGCCTCGCATAACCTCCAGATTTGTGCGGTCATGAACGATCTCCGTGTTCGGAACAATGATATCTGTCGGATACAGCGCCTCGTCCAAATTTTGCATGATGCGCTTTGTCACTCGCGCAGGCGCGCCGTCTCGCGGCGTGATCGCCGCCAGCGTACCGTCTGCGTGATAGGTATGCTCATACAGTGACGGTACATAAACACCCTCTATATGGCACACTTCGCGTAAAAACTGCGCTTTGCTCCACCCTTCCCGCTTTGCCCTGCGATAGAGCGTTAAGACCTCGACCGTGACCTCCTCGCCCTCTCCGAGCGTAAAGAAGTCCACAAAGTCCGCCAACGGCTCCGGGTTATAAACACATGCGCCGCCAGCAAAGACCATATGCTTCAGCTCCGTCCGGTCCGCCGCACGCATCGGCAGGTTGGAAAGGCGCAGCATATTGAGGATGTTGGTATAGCTCATCTCATAACCGACGGTAAAGGCCACCATGTCAAACTGCGCCACCGGATCATGGCTTTCCAGCGCGTACAACGGGATGCCGTGTTCCCGCATGGCGTCCTCCATGTCTCCCCACGGCGTGAATACCCGCTCACACCAAACGCCCTCCATGCGGTTCATCACAGCATAGAGAATCTTCATGCCCAGATTCGACATACCGATCTCATAGGTATCCGGGAAGCAAAATGCCACCCGAAGATCCACTTCCGCTTTTTCCTTGACGGTCTGATGATACTCTCCGCCCACATAACGCGCGGGCTTCTGTACTGTCGGAAGGATCCGTTCCAGTATCGTTGTCATAGATTTCCTCTTTCCCCTTTTTCTACCAATCCGAGCAAATACCGTCCGTACTCGGTCATGCTCAGCTCTCGCCCGATCGCAGTCATCTGCGCATCGGAGATGAAGCCCTGCTGCCACGCGATTTCCTCCGGGCAGGCAATGTACAGCCCCTGTCTGGACTGCACCGCCTCCACATACTGTGCGGCATTGAGCATACCCTCCGGTGTTCCGGTGTCCAGCCACGCGACACCCCTGCCCAGAAGCTCCACATGCAGCATCCCCCGCTGTAAATACAGCTCGTTCAGCGCCGTGATTTCCAGTTCGCCCCGTGCCGAAGGGGTCAGCGTTTTCGCCAGTAGGACAGCGTTTTCGTCGTAGAAATACAGCCCCGGCACGGCATAGTGAGATTTCGGCTGCTTCGGCTTTTCCTCGATGGAAACCACCTGCTGCCGTGCATCGAACTCCACCACACCGTAATCCTCCGGGTTTTTGACCGGATAGCCGAACACTGTCGCACCGCTCTCCCGCGCCACCGCTTTTTTCAGCAATGACTCCAAATTGCCGCCGTAGAATAGGTTATCTCCCAGAATCAGGCAGACCCGATCTGCGTCAATAAAATCCTCCGCAATTAAAAATGCGTCAGCGATCCCCCGTGCCACCGGCTGTACGCCATAGGAAATACGAATACCGAATTGAGCACCATCGCCCAGCAGACGCTGATAGGAGGCAAGATCAGACGGCGCCGTGATGACCATGACATCCCGTACACCCGCCTCCATCAGGACCGACAGCGGGTAATAGATCATCGGCTTATCATAAATCGGAATCAGCGGTTTGGATACCGCCTTTGTGATGGGATACAAACGGCTTCCTTTGCCGCCTGCAAGAATGATACCCTTCATTTTGTCTCCTCTTTCTCCGCCAGCAGACGCAGGATCTGCACTGCACTGCGAAGCTGAATGCGCCGGATTTCGGGTGCCATCCGTTTCAGCTCACCAACCGGCTCGATGTTCAGGACGCCGTCATACCGGATTTCACGCAGCGCTGAAAAAATTGCGCCCCAGTCCAGCTTCCCATAGCCGGGGAACAGGTGCAGGTCCTCAAATACCGGCGCGATCAAACCGTAATTGTCATTTAAATGCAGCGTTTTCAAATGCTCCCCGTAGGCGCGAATCATGGCGGGCACGTCCTGTCCGCTGATATTTGCATGCCCCGTGTCCAGGCACAGCTGCACGCGGGAACTGCCAATGGCGCACCGCAGGGCCAGCATATCCTCTCCTGAAGTATAGGGAAATGCGGGATCGTCAGGCTGCTGAACGTGGCGATAGTCAAACATGTTTTCCAAATTAACGGTTAAATCAAAGTGTTCCGCCAGCGGAAGAAGCTCCCGGAACCATCGCACATTCCACTCATGAATGCGCTGCTTTGTCTCCTCGCGTTCCATCCGGTGCAGATAGAGAACCGGGTGGAAAACCAGATGGCGGCAGCCCAGCAGATGGCACGCCTCCATTGTTCTTTCGTAGATTTCATACGGAGGTTCGTAATGAAGATCCTCCGGGATCGCTTGTTCCCATGAGGCATGCGCTTGCGTAATGGGAAGCTGCAAGGCATCCGCCGTCCGTTTCACCGAAAGCGTCCACTCCCGCCAGTTGTCCTTTCGCAGCGGTGCATCCAGCGGTCTGCCGTAAACGCTCAGGGGGAAATCAAGGCTGTCAAAGCCTGCCTCCCGGA
>CAMGMW010000142.1 GCA_946059285.1 uncultured Clostridia bacterium | reverse complement strand
ATAGCTGTCCTTATAGCTGTCGCCACAGGAGCAGGTATGCAGCGTGTAGCCCTGCCCTGTACAGGTCGGGGACGTGACGACGGCGGTGTAGTTGTGCTCGTGCGGCTGCGTGCTGCTTTCCGTCGCACCGCAGCGGGTGCAGACGCCGCCCACAAAATTGTGACCGAGCGAATCGGTATAGCTGTTGTCGTCGATATAACTCTCGCCGCAGGAGCAGGTGTAGGTCGTGTAACCATAATCGTAGCAGGTCGGCGCCTTGACAGTTGCCTGATAGCTGTGCTTGTGTCCCGGACCGGTGGGCGGGATGACTGTGTTCTCATTGCGTGTGACGAGATGGCAGCGCGTACATTCCTCGTGCTTGCAGCCCGCCTCGGTCTCGGTTGCGACCGTGTCTGTGACCCATTCAAAGTAATGTCCCAGCGGATCGGTATAGTTGCCTTTGATGCTTGCCCCGCAGGCGCAGGAGTATTCCGTATGACCCTGTACCGTGCAGGAGGGATGCTTCTCGGAGACATGGTAGGAATAGTCATGGACGTGCGCAATGCTGCTCGGCTCGTACCATGTCGTCTCGCAGCGGCTGCAATAGTGCCAGATCATGCCAAAGTACTGGATCGGGTTATTCGCGCCCATCGTATCGGAACGCCACGAATGACCCAGTGCGGGGGTCTGAATCGGCGCGGAAAGCACTTCTCCGCAGGAGGCGCAGTGGGTGCCGCCGGTAAAGCCGGGGCGGGTGCAGGTGGCGTCGATGGCAGTATTGGCGGTCGCCTTGTGACCGCCGGCAGCCGTCTTGCCGCTCACCTCGACATAACTGCAAAGGGTACAGGTCTTGCGGGTGAAGCCGCCGGTCTGACAGGTGGCGCTCATCGTCTCGGTAACATACTCGTGGGAGGTGCAGCCCACGTTATCGCGGAAGGTGATGCCGTTTTCGTTGGCATAGGTCTCCGCCGCAGTGCCGCTCGCTCCGTAGATCACAAAATTCGGAATGATCCCGACACCGCTGAGGGGTTCATCCGGCTTCAGCGGATAATAGCCGAGACACTGCGGTCCGAGATAGGTCACGCTGGCGGGGATCGTAACGCCCTTGCCCGCACCGTAGGAGAAGAATGCGCCCTTCTCCAGCACGCGCAGGCCGTTGTTCAGATGGATCGCCTTGAGCGCTGTGCCGGAGAAGGCGTTGTCGCCGACATAGCGCACCGTATCGGGCAGGACAATGCTCTCACAAGCGCTGTTGTTGAAGGCTTCGCATCCGATGTACTGCACACCGCCGAGATCGATGGACTTCAGGTTCTTGCAGTTGGCAAAGGCATTGCTGCCGACGCAGCGCACCGAATCGGGAAGGACTATGGCAATGACATTCTTCACATCTTCCTTTTCCCAGTAGCGCAATTCATGTTCGAAGATGTAGCCCTCGGAGACGGCGATCGTGCCCGCTTTGAGGGCAAGAACCGTATCGGCGGGGATGGTACCTTTGTAAGTGTAGGCAACGGAGCCGAAATAGACCGGACCGTCGGGCTGATCGTGATACCAGCCGGTGTTTTCAAACGCGCCGTTGCGGATGCTGCAAACGCTGTCGGACAGGGCGCCGAGGTCGGTCAGTGCGATGCAGTCCTTGAAGCAGTCGCTGCCCAGGGTCTTGACGTTTCTGCCGCCCTTGAGGGAGGCAAGTCTCTTGCAGCCGGACAGAGCACCGCTTTCGATGGCTACCAGCGTATCGGGCAGGGTGAGGGATTCCAGACGGGTCTCATCTTTCAGAGCATTCTCACCCAAGACGCGGATCTTGCCGAGGTTGATGGATTTCAGTCCCGCGCCGCCGACGGCTCCCAGTTCCACCACGTCGTCAGGAATGGTGAGCGTCTCGATCGCGTGGCAGTCGCCGAAGGCGTTGAGGTAGGGATTGCCCTTCGGGATAGTGACGCTCTTAAGCCACCGGCAGCTACTGAAAGCACCTTCTGCAAGCTTCGCCTCCTGCGGCAGCTTCAACGTGGTCAGATAGGGCAGGTAGGAGCAATCGATGTAGTTCACGCTCTCCGGGATGGTCAGGGTCGTGATGCCGCAGTGGTCGCCGCCGGATTTGAGGATGAAGGTTTTCAGCCCGTCGGGGAGGATCAGCTCGTTTAAGCCGTCGGGCTGATATTCGATGTTGACGGTCTTCGTCCCCGGGCGGATGGTCAGCGAGGAGGGATAGTCACGGTAGTCTGTGTTCTTCATGCCCAGATAGACGCTGCCGCAGTACATCTGCTCACCGCTGGGGAGGTCATTGTAGTATTTGGTGTCCTGTATGGTGTTGATGTAGGTCTCCACCACCGAGGCGGGGAAGCCGATCTCGGCGAGGTTCTCACAGCCGGAGAAAGCGCCTTCGTCAACGACCTCCACGCCGTCAGGGATCGTGATGCTCTTCAGCGCCGTGCAGTCGTCAAAGGCATTCTCGCCGATGCCCTTCAAGCCCTGCCGGAGGGTGACGGAGGCTAGGCTTGTGCAGTCGGAGAACACGCCATAGTCAAGGCGCTCGACGCCGGCGGGGATGTCCACGCTCGTCAGGTCCGCGTTGCTCGCAAAGGCGCTCATACCGATGACCTTCAACCCGGCGGGAAGGGTGACGCCGGTCAGTCCCACGTTTTCAAAGGCACTGGCAGCGACGCCGACGATGCCGGAGGGGAGGACAGGCGTCTTGCTGTCGCCCTTGTAGGCGTAGAGCCAGCCGTTCCAGACGAGGAAGTCGGAAACGCCCTCCGCCCAGATCCATTCGTCATATTTATCCTGCAGAATGCCGGCGAAGGGAGACCGGTCGCCGTTCTTTGAGCCGAAGGCGGAGGCAGCCATGACCAAGGGATCGCAGCGCAGCGTAACGTCCTTCAGCGCGGTACAATGTTCAAACGCACCCTCGCCGATGGAGGTGACGCTTGCAGGAATGTCGATCTTTTTGAGCAGAAGCAGGTTTGCAAAGGCGCGCCTGCCGATGGTCTTCAGATTCGACGGCAGGATGACCTCCTCCAGTGAGGAAAATTCCGTCGTCCATTGGTCGTACTCCTGCATGAAAGCGTCCTCGCCGATATAGGTCACAGTATCGGGCAGAACGACCCGCTTGATCCATGGGCTGAGCGCGGTGGAGGAGCCTGCGTTCGGATGGAAGCCCGCAATACCGACGACGGTAAAGCCGTCAATCGTCTCCGGAACGGTCACCTCCGCTTCATAGCCGAAGTAGGAAGTGATTTCAATGGTATCAGCGGTCACAAAACGGTAGGTATAGCCGTAACCACTGTCAGAGGGTGACTTTTCCTCCCCCACCGCACCCACAGTCGGGATGATCGACATTGCGAGGGAAAGGACAAGCAGCAAAGCAAGAATTTTTCGTTTCATGACTTCTTCTGTCCTTTCTAAAGACTTTCTTTATTTTTTTATTATAGCAGCTTTCACTCCCATATTTTATCATCTTTTCCGAAATGTCACGGTGACATTTCGGAAATTGTTCAAAATGTCCTTGCCGTCTTGCAACGGCAAAAACCGTTGATCGGCATTCTGCCCCTATCTTTTGGAACGCATCTGATGTATAATAGGCTCAGAGCATAGAGCGGCAGTTTGCCGTCATTTCGCAGCGGTACGCAGCAGCTTTGGCGCTCTCCGGCAGCATTATTTCAGTATTTTCAAGGTCGCCGTGTCGGTAGAACAGAGGATAGAATCACATTCTCATTGGAAACGAGAGGGTTATTGGATGAACTTCAGTGAAAAGCTAAAGGAATATATGGAAATGCTGCACTGTACGGCAAAGGATTTGAGTGACGCTTCCGGTCTGTCTCCCGCCACAGTAAGCCGCTACCGCAGCGGTGAGCGCGTCCCGGAGCCGAACAGTGGGGCCTTTGATCAGCTCTGCAACGCAATCGTCTCGCTCGCAGGAAAAGGCTCTGCCGCGGCATCACTCAACCGAGAGACCGTTGAGGAAAGCTTCCTGCGCTGCCCGAATTTCAGCGCCACGGACCAGGAGCTGTTCCGTCAAAAATTAAATGCCCTGATCTCCGCGCTGAAGATCAATATCGCCAAGTTGTGCCGGTACACAAATTACGAGGCTTCCGCTTTGTTCCGCATTCGCAGCGGTTCCCGCAAGCCGTCCAAACCGCTCAAATTTGCGGAGGATGTCGCCCGATACATTGCCGGAGAGACGGACGGAAGCATTGAGAAAGAGCGCTTGGCAGGACTTTTGGATTGTTCCGTCGAGGATATTTCCGATTCCGCCGTCTGCTTTGAAAAAGTGCGGGATTGGCTGATCGACGGGCAGCGCCGTCAGGCTGACAGCATGGCAAAGTTTTTGGAAAAGCTA
>CAMGMW010000141.1 GCA_946059285.1 uncultured Clostridia bacterium | reverse complement strand
TTTCCTATCGGCGCATATATTCCATTGAGGTGATTTTTGTGCGTCGTGTTATGGTTTATTTTGCTCTTCTTCTCGCCGGAGCCGGTCTGCTTTTCTATCCGGCACAGGCGGCGGAGGGAGTGCGGGATGGGCTGCGGATGTGCGGCAGTGCGTTGATTCCGGCGCTCTTTCCCTTTTTTGTGCTCTCACGCTTTGCGGTTTCACTCTTCGACGGTCACGGCGGCGGAAAACACTGTGATATATGGATGCGCCGGCTGTTTGGAGTCAGCGGCGGCGTGCTGCCCGCTTTGCTGTTAAGCATGATCGGCGGTTATCCGGTCGGCGTCTCCACCGTCGTTTCGTTGTATTCCGGCGGACGTATCACGAAGCGGGACGCACAGCGTGCCCTACTGTTTTGCAACAATTCGGGACCCGCTTTTTTTATAGGGGTCGTCGGCGGACGTGTGCTTGGAAACGTCAAAGCCGGTCTGATTCTATATGCTATCCACTGCGCAACGGCGGTCATGATCGGCGCGTTTCTGGCGCAGCCTGATACGGAGCCGTTTTGTTTGCGGAAATGCAGTGGAACGCAGGAGGGTTCCATCGCGCAGAAATTCCTGGACGCTGTCAGCGGAAGCTGCTCTGCGCTACTGCAGATTTCCGCGCTGGTTCTGTTTTTTTCCGTATTGATTCGGCTGCTCTGCGCCTGCGGATTGCTCGGTCTTGTGTGCAATGCTCTTCAGCCGCTGCTGCCCTCTTCGCTCAGCGTGGGGCTTCTTTGGGGCATGCTGGAGATCTCCGGCGGCGTACTGCAGCTGTCAGGGGACGGCGCGTTTATTGTCTGCGCATTTTTGCTCGGCTGGGGCGGATTTTGCGTACATTTTCAGGCGCAGAGCCTGTGGCGACCAGCGGGACTGCATCCCAGCGGCTATTTTACTGCCAAGCTGCTGCATGGTCTTTTATCCGCCTTTTTTGCCTTTGCCGTTTTCCGTCCCTCCGCGCTCAGTATGTCCGGCTGTGTTTTTCTCGTGTGCGGAGTCGTTTTTTCGTGCCTCGTTCGAAAAAGAGGGCTAGCATTTTTT
Source organism: uncultured Clostridia bacterium (assembly GCA_946059285.1). The sequence continues at coordinate 3,257 of CAMGMW010000141.1, read as the reverse complement.
CAACTGTTGCGATATAATAAAAAAAAGAGACAACTGTGAGGCGATGAAAATGCTCTTCCGTAAAAAAATCGACAGGCTTTGCGCCTACTGTGCCCATGCTGGGAAGGTGGATATGGAGACCTGTGTCTGCAAAAAAAAAGGACTGGTTCCTGCCGAGCACCACTGCCGCAAGTTTAAATATGATCCGCTGAAGCGCGTCCCTGTCCGCATGAAGCCCAAGGATTTTGCTGACTGTGACAGCATGGATTTTTCACTGTGAGAATTGCCGGGATATTCCCCCTTATGGGAAATTCCGGCGATTTCTATTTCACAATCTTCTATCCCCCGCATACTATGTTGTGAAAGCAGTTTTTTGCTTCATCTATCATGCGGGAGGTCATTCTTATGGAAGACGCAACCTATGAACAGAACGGAACGGGAACGCCGAATCCTCACCCGTCCGCCTGTATCCATACAAATCAAATAACAGATAGCTGTCTGGACAAAGACTGTATCGAAGACCTGCGGGTCTATCTGACCAGAGAATCACAAACCGCTCTGGACCGCTCAACCGCGGCAAAGACCCGCTGTGCGGAGTTGCTTCATGCGTGCATCGATGTGGAACAGCTCAATTATAAGCGCGGTTACTATTCAATCGACATTACATTTTACTACAGAATCATCGGTGATGCAATCCTCGGCGGTGTCCGCCCGACCACCATCACCGGTCTGGCAATGTTCACCAAGCGCGTTGTGCTCTACGGCGGTATCGGCAAGGCAAAAATCTTCCGCAGCACCGACGAACTGAGCACCGCTCCTGTTTTGCCGTATTGTGAAAAGCCTCTGGCAGTCGTTGAGGTCATTGATCCCATGATTCTAGCGGCTAAGGTGAAGGAGGTCTGCGACTGTCACCGCTGTGAGACTGAGTTGACGGAGATCCCTGCGGTAATCAGCGCCACGCTGGGCGAAGAGCTGGCAATGTCAGGCGAGTCAAAGCGTCTCTATGTCACCATCGGGCAATTCTCCACCGTTCGGCTGGAGCGCGACACCCAACTGACCATTCCGATTTACGACTACTGCATGCCGACGCGGGAATGCTGCGATGAAGAATGCTGCGAGGAGGACCCCTGCGAGCTGTTCAGCCGCATTGATTTCCCGGTACGCGCATTTTTCCCGGAAAGCCACAAAGGCAGCGGGAAAGATGAGCACAGTTCCTGAGGCAGCAAAACCAAAGCACCTCCGGCCATATCGCCGGAGGTGCTTTGATTTACGGTTGATTGGAGACGTGAACATCCATCTGCGGGAACGGGATCGTAATCCCCTCTACGTCGAAGCTCCTCTTGATCGCTTCAGTAACCGCAAACTTAACGTCGAAGTAGTCCCCGCTCGCAACCCAGAGCTGCAGGAAATAACATACGCTGCTATCCTTACATTCGCTGAGATACACAACAGGCTCCGTCTGGGGAAGGATTTTCGGGTGTTGTGCAGCCTTCAGGATGACCGCTTTCACATGATCGATATCGTCTTGATAGGATGCAGAAACATACAAATCCACGCGCCGTTTGCCCTCAACGGAATAATTGCAGATTCTCGCAGAGGCGGCGTCGCTGTTCGGTATGTAGACACGCCGAGCGTCCGGCGTGACGATTTTTGTATAAGAAAGGGTGATTTCTTCCACCGTCCCGTTTTCCGCGCCGATTTCCACAAAATCTCCGACACGGAAGGGATGTGTCGTAAGCAGCGTGATGCTTCCCACCACATTCGCCAACGCATTTTGCACCGCCAGCGAAATCGCCAGAGAAACAACGCTTAAAACGGCAACAAGCGAGGTTACGTCGACACCGAGGCTGCCCGCAGCAATCAAAAGCAGCAGCAGGTAGAGCAGAATCCGCATCACCGTTTTAATGAAGGTGAACATCGTCCGATCGAGTTTAGAACGGTTTAATGCCCGGTCAAACAGCTTAAGCAGCAGCTTGACCAAAAGAAAGCCGACCGCCAGAATCAGCAGCACCGGAAGCAGTTTCTGCAACGTCAGCGATGCAAAAAAACTCCTGACAGCTTCCCAATTCATGCCTGTCCCTCCGTTTCTGCGGCAGGCAGTCTCCTGCTATCTGCATTGACAAACGCCATCAGTTCATCACCGGTAATCGTTTCCTTTTGCAGCAGATAGAGGGAAATTTCATCCAGCAGGCTGCGACTGTCCTGCAAAAGCTGTTTTGCAGCCGCATAGCACTCATCCAGAATGGTCCGGATTTCCGTGTCTGCCTCCGCCGCCGTGGACTGTGCGCAATCCATATACGCCTGCCCCTCCAGATATTCGCTTCCGGTAGACGCCAGCGTCATCATGCCGATCTTCTCGCTCATGCCGAACTGTGTCACCATCTTGCGTGCAAGATCCGTTGCACGTTGGATATCGTTGGCGGCTCCGGTGGTCTGGATACCGAATACCGTCTGCTCTGCCGCACGTCCGCCCAGCAGTGTTTGGAGTTGGATCATCAGTTCTTCCTTGGAATTGAGGAATTTTTCCTCCTCCGGCATTTGCATCGTATAACCCAGAGCACCGGAGGTATGCGGTACAATTGTAATTTTGGAGACAGGCTGTGAATGCTTGCGCAGGGCTGCAACCAGCGCATGTCCTACTTCATGATAGGCAACAATCCGCTTCTCAATATCAGTTAAGACCGTCCCTTTCTTCTCGGTGCCGGCAATCACGACCTCAAAGGACACCAGCAGATCCTGCTGATTGACCGCCTGTCTGCCCGAGCGGACAGCGCGCAGCGCTGCTTCATTGACAAGATTCGCCAGATCCGCACCGACGGCGCCGGCAGTTGCCTGTGCCAGCTTACGCAGATCTACATCTTCTGCAAGGCGGATGTTGCGGGTATGCACCAGCAGGGTCTGATACCGCCCCTCCAGATTCGGACGGTCCACAATGATCCTGCGGTCAAAGCGTCCCGCACGGAGCAGAGCCTTGTCAAGAATTTCGGGTCGATTGGTCGCCGCGAGGATCACGACGCCCTTTGACGAATCGAAACCGTCGATTTCCGCCAGAAGCTGGTTCAGGGTTTGCTCGCGCTCGTCATTGGAACCGAATCTGGAATCCCTGCTGCGACCGATTGCATCAATCTCATCGATAAAAATGATCGCGGGTGCGACCTTCGCCGCCTCCTGAAACAGGTCACGTACACGGCTTGCGCCTACGCCGACAAACATTTCCACAAAATCAGAGCCGGAAATGGAGAAGAACGGCACATGCGCCTCACCGGCGACTGCCTTTG
>CAMGMW010000140.1 GCA_946059285.1 uncultured Clostridia bacterium | reverse complement strand
CAATTTTAAAACAGGTATTGTATACTATGCTCGAGGTGTATCCCCATGACATTGATCGAATATTATCTGACCTACCTGCAGCAGCTTGCGGAAAGCTCGCGCACGCCGCCGGAGGGTATTCTTCTGACGCAGACAGAGCCAATGTCCCGTGCCACGCAGTTACAGGAACAGATCCATGCCATTGGCGTACCGGAGTTTGTGCGCCGATGCGCCGCACAGGACGGGACCGTGCTTCCCGCTGAACTTTTCGATACCTATCGGGAAGAAGATCTGCTTACCGCGCTGAATACGCTGGCAAATGCGCAACCTTTGCAGGAGGAACCGTCGGAAGACACTCCTGCGCAGATTGACGAACCGGATGGACCGCGCAGCGCGTATGAAGTGCTGCTGGACTGCTGCTGCCTGAATGAGCAGCTGCTGTATTACCTCATCGACGTGCTCAAGCGCGGCGCAGAGGAAGAATTTCAGAAGCTGGCGCTTGTTACAACGCGCAAGGCGTTTACACAGGCGGACTTTCTCTATTGGTTTTCCACCAGACACCTGCGTGCGTCGCAGGAGGAAATGATCTGCGTGACTCTGATGGACGCCTGCTTTGACCGTCTGGCGCAAGAGGGGCAGACGGAGCTGATTGCCGCGCTCATCAGCGGTGATCAGACAACCTTTGAGCTGTTCCGCTGCGAAGCGCCGGAGCTGCAGCATCTGCCGGAGGCGACGTTTGCATGGTACGAAACAAATTATCTGAGCGGATACTATCCCATCCGCTACATACTTAAATTTAACAAAATTCCATTTCCAAAGGCGGAATGACCATGACTTATGCAGAAAGAGCGGAACAGAATTTCCGAGATGGCTATAACTGCGCACAGGCTGTTTTGCTCGCCTTTTCCGATTTGACAAAGCTGGATACCGACACCGCGCTGCGCATTTCGTCTTCCTTCGGCGGGGGCATGGGACGTCTGCGGGAGGTTTGCGGTGCGGTCAGCGGGATGTTTATGGCAGCCGGTCTGCTCTACGGCAGCAGCACACTTTCTCACGAAGAAAAAAGTAAGCACTACACCCGCCTGCAAGCACTCGCTGCCGCGTTTCGGGATAAAAACAGCAGCATCATCTGCCGGGAACTGCTGTCGGGTGTTGCCGTAAGCAGCGACGCTCTGCCGGAACAGCGCAGCGATGGCTACTACAAAAAGCGTCCCTGTGCAAAGCTTTGCTATGATGCTGCGTCTATTCTGGCGCAGTACATAGAAGAAAATCCGATTCCATAACAAAACCGGAGGAATACTGTGAACGAGATTTTAAAAGTACAGCATTTGCGCAAAACCTTCAAGCTTTCCTCAAAACAGCAAAAACTGGAGCATACGAAGGAGAAAATCAAGGTCGCTGTGGATGACCTTTCTTTTACTGCGTACGCAGGTGAAATCTTCGGTCTGCTCGGTCCGAACGGCGCAGGCAAGACGACAACCATGCGGATGCTTGCCACTCTGATCCGTCCGGATGCCGGAGATGCAATAATTGACGGCGCAAGCATTGTCCGTCAGGAAGATACGGTGCGCTCTAAAATCGCCTTTTTGACCGGTGAACTGAAGCTGGAGGAGTTTTTTACGCCGAACTATCTCTTTGACTTTTTTTCTGCGCTGCACAAGATCGATCCGGCTGTGCGGGACCGGCGGAAAAAGGAGCTGTTCGCCCGCTTTGGCATTGACAGCTTTGCTGAAACAAAGGTCGCCGACCTCTCGCAGGGCATGAAGCAGAAGGTCTCAATCGTCGTATCCATTGTCCATAATCCGGACATCATCATTTTTGACGAGCCGACCAACGGTCTGGACGTGCTGACCGCAAAGGTTGTCACTGATTATCTTCTGGAGCTCAGAGCGCAGGGAAAAACCATTCTGATTTCCACGCACATTTTCAGTCTGATCGAGAAGGTCTGCGACCGCGTTGCAATCCTGATTGACGGGAAGCTGGCATGCTGCGATACGCTGCAGGCAGTCTGCGGCGGAAAATCTCTGGAGGATCGCTTTTTTGACCTCTATGCGGAAACGGTAGGTGCGGCGCAATGAGAAGCGGTTTTTTTACGATCCTGAAAAAGGAGCTTGCCAGATTCTTCGGAGATAAGCGTATGGTGTTCTGTACCATTCTGCTGCCCGGTCTTTTGATCTATATCATGTATAGCTTTATGGGAAGCGCATTGCTCCAAAACTTTTCCGGTGACAAGGAAGCGCTTCCCCAGATTGCGGTCCTTCATCTTCCGGCATCGTTGGAGGAGGGGCTGAGCGCTGTGGCGGAATTGCAGGCAGCGGATGACATCGCGGCGGCACAGGCTGCCGTTTCCGCGCAGGAACTGGATGCGCTCGTCATTTTTCCGGAGGATTTTGACGCGCAGGTGGAGGCTTATGCACCCAGTATGAGCACTTACGCGCCGAATGTCGAAATTTATCACAACTCTCTTTCTGCGTCCTCCGACGCTGCCTACAGCGCGGTCACGCTTGTACTGGACAACTATGAATCCTCGCTGACCAATAAATTTGATATCAACCGCGCCCCCATCGGTACAGACGGCACACTTAACCTCTCCGCGCCCGATTGCTATGATCTGGCTTCGGAAAAGGATGAAACCGGTAGTTTCTTCTCCATGCTGCTGCCGATGCTGCTGATGATTTTCCTGTTTTCCGGATGTATGTCCGTTGCGCCGGAGTCCATTGCCGGGGAGAAGGAACGCGGCACGATGGCAACCATGCTCATCACGCCGGTCAGCCGCAAAGAAATCGCACTCGGTAAAATTGCGGCACTATCCGCGATTTCTTTGCTCTCAGGTGCGTCGAGCGCTGTCGGTACGATTCTCTCTCTGCCGAAGCTGATGCAGGGCGCGACCGATAAAATCGATGGCAGTGTCTATGGCTTGCAGGAATACCTGCTGCTGGCAGTGGTGATCCTCGCGACAGTCCTGCTGCTGGTCACGCTGATTTCCCTGATTTCCGCTTTCGCCAGAACCGTAAAGGAAGCTCAGACGATGGTCATGCCGCTGATGTTTGTCGTAATGTTCCTTGGCATTACCGCGATGTTCGGCAGCGGCTCCAGTTCGCTTCCCTATGTTTATTTGATCCCGCTGTATAACTCTGTACAGTGCATGGTTGGAATCTTTTCCTTTCAGATTGAGCCTATACATATTCTGCTGACGGCGGGAAGCAATCTTGTTTTTGTAGCCGCAGGCATCTGGGGTCTGACAAAGCTGTTCCGCAGCGAAAAAATTGTGTTCTCCAAATAAGAAAACGACCTTGATTGGACGCGAAAGACAACCCTGACGGTTTTCTTTCACACTATCTTTCCCTCCGAAAACTTGAGTCGCAAGGTATTTTGACAGTCTGACGCTCATCGGGCCGCGTTACAGCAGCCCGATGAGCGTCTCAACATCTTCCGGCGCGGTTGCCCAACTGGTCGCAAACCGCATGACGGTATGATTCTCATCATATCGCTCCCAGAATTCAAAGCGAACCTTCTCTCTCAGTTCGCGAATCCGCTCATTTTCCATAATCACAAAAATCTGGTTTGTCGGCGATTCGATGAAAAAGCGATAACCTTTCTCTTTCAGCGCGGCGCGCAGAAGCTCCGCCATGGCAATGGCGTGACGGCTGATCTCAAAATACAGACCGTCGGTGAACAGCGTGTCAAACTGCACCCCCAGCAGCCGCCCCTTTGCAAGCAGCGCGCCTCGCTGCTTGATCATCGTCATAAAATGCTCCGGCGCGTTTCCGCGCGGGAAGACCACCGCCTCACCGCACAAAGCGCCTACCTTCGTACCGCCGACATAGAACACATCGCACAGCCTTGCGATTTCCGGCAGCGTCACATCCGTACCGGGACTCACCAGTCCGTAGCCCAGCCGTGCCCCGTCGAGAAACAGCGGCAGCCTATACTCTCTGCAAACCGCCGACAAATCTTCCAGTTCTTTATGAGTGTAAAGCGTGCCGTATTCCGTCGGATGGGAGATGTAGACCATACCGGGAAACACCATGTGCGCATGGCTTTCGTTCGCATAGAATTCATTCAGGTATACCTTCAATCGCTGTGCGGAAAGCTTTCCGTCCTGATGCGGGATCGGCAGCACCTTATGCCCGGTCGCTTCAATCGCGCCCGCCTCGTGCCCGCTGATATGCCCGGTTGCGGCGGCTATCACGCCCTCGTAGGGTCGCAGCATCCCGCTGATCACCGTTTGATTGGTCTGCGTTCCTCCGGACAGAAAATAAACATCCGCCTGCGGTGCTTCACAGGCTGTGCGGAGCTTCTCCTTAGCCGCCGCGCAGTACGCATCCGCGCCATAGCCCGGCTGCTGCTCCAGATTTGTCTCCATCAGACGCCG
>CAMGMW010000139.1 GCA_946059285.1 uncultured Clostridia bacterium | reverse complement strand
TGCCTTTACTGGATCAACCTGCAAGTGATGCTCCTCATCAATCACATAACCCAAAGGTGCAGGCCCGCCGTTGTGCTTGCACTTCAACGCGTTTTCCGTCAGGCCTCGGGATACCTTTTCCGCAAGATCAGCAGAGTAATACTCCGCCATGCCTTCCAGAATGGATTCAAGCAGTACGCCCTCCGATTTGTCTGAAATCAATTCGGTAGCCGAGACCACCTTGACACCATTCTTTTTCAGCTGATTCTTGTAGCGGGCGCTGTCATACCGATTGCGTGCAAAGCGATCCAGCTTCCAAACGAGAATAAGGTCGAACAGGCCCTTCTCGCTGTCTTTGATCATATGCTGGAACTCCGGACGGTCATCTGTTTTGGCTGAGTAAGCACGGTCAATATAGTGTTTGAGAACTGTGATGCCATTCTTTTCGGCATAAGCCGTGCACTCGCGGATTTGGCCCTCGATGCTCTCCTCACGCTGGTTGTCCGAAGAATAGCGGGCATAAATCACGGCTTTCATTCGTCCTTGCCCTCCATCACACGCAGCAGGGTTTCCTTCAGCTTCACATTAGCGGGTGAACCGGGATCAAAGCACATTTCGATGAAGCGGCGCATTTCGTCCTTTTCCGGTGTGTGCTTTGGCTTGAAGGCGTACAGCTTTCCCTTCGGCATGTCTGTCCTGCCGAAAAGATAGTCCAGCGACACATCGAAGTAGTCCGCATAATGAAGCAGCAGATCAGCAGGCGATTGGCTGCGCACCATTGGTGCTGGAATTGATCAGGCTTTCAGCACAGGATGTATCTCACGACTTATATATGCATGCATTAACTACGGATACAAGCCCACAGTCTCTCCATCCTATTGTTTCAGAATACACATATAGCTGCCTGTGCCCGGAAGCACAAGGCCAGTTGTAGTCGGCTGAACCATATTCATGCTGTTTTGCTTGACGGGAAATTGCGTATATCTATCCCATTTTATATTACAAAACACTCCCGGCATGTACCAATTCTGCAGTGTCACAGGCGTTCATCAATCAGCTGGTTGATCAGCGCCATTAGCTTCTCACCGTTTCGGCATTCGGAAACAACCGTCACCACAGCCTGTCTGTCCGGCACAATAACGGACAGCTGACCGTATTTCCCATCTGCCCGGAATGAACCATGCTCGCCGCGCCAGAACAAGTATCCGTATTGCTCGCCGTCCTGAGGCGCTGCGCAGGCATCAATCCATGCAGGGTTCAGCAACTGCCGGCCATTCCACGCGCCTCTGTTCAGGCAGAACAGGCCAAAGCGATGCAGCTCCGTCAGCGTGAGGAAGAGTCCGCCCGCACCAAAGCTGTTGCCCAGCGGATCGCTTTCCCAGGTCGGGCGCTTGATTCCCATGGGTTCAAACAGACGGGGCGTCAAATACGATACGAGATCGTATCCCGCTCGCCGCTGTACCAGAATGCCTGCCAGATACGGCCCCACATTGTTATACACAAAGCAGGTTCCGGGAGCATATTCAAAAGGCTGCGCCAGGCTCAGCCTCACCCAATCGTCCTCATCATAAAACGGCCTCTGCTCTCCCATGAGAAAACCTTTTTTCTGTCCAAGCCGCATGGTCAACAAATCGCGGACAGTGGCTTCCTTCAGATGCTCACAGGGGGACTGGGGAATGTCACGGGGAAAGGCATCCGTCAGCTTTTCGTCCAGGGACAGCAGCCCCTCCTGCACAGCAAAGCCTACGGCGCAGGCTGTAAAGCTTTTTGTGGCGGAGTAGATGTTGCGGCGGCATTCTCCTTCACTGCGCCAGGAAACAAGCAGCTGATCGTCCTTTGTCACGTTCATACCCAAAACGCCCAGGCTCTGGGCTTGTTCACAATAAGCGTCAAAACCCGTCTTCTGCATAATGCTACTCCTCTCACACAAAGTAATAGGGGTCTTCCGAAGGAATGAACTGCACCGGCAATTCCGGCACAAGCCCGGCCAGTTTTTCGGCCATGTATTGCATGCCGGGCTCTTCCAGATTGAAATGCCCCGTCTGGATGAGCGCTTTGTGCATGCCCAGCTGTGCCGCATCGCGAATGTATGGTAGCTCAGCACACGGTGCAGGCTGTCCGTCTGCAGCCGATGCCCCAGCACAAAGCTGCACCTGGAATACGGCAAAACATCCTCGCTGAGAGAAACCGGCATATCGTCGGAATAATGCAGGCGCAAAATTCGGATGACCCTCATGCCCACGTCTATTTCCAATCGATTGGCAATCTCCTCGTCCGCGTCAAGCACCTCCATGCTCAGCACCTTGGTCGTAGGAATTGCACCGGTGCGGAGTGCGGACTCGCGGAAGGGTTCCAGTGTGCTGATCTTCTCCAGGTTGGCTGAGGGAGTGGAGACAAAGGTTCCCTTTGCCTTTTTGCGAATCAGATAGCCACCCTCCACCAGCTCTCCGATCGCCTGTCTGACCACATTTCGGCTAATGGAATATTGTTCCATGAGTTCATGCTCCGTTGGAATCATATCCCCGGCCTTCAGCGCCCCACTTTGGATCTCTCAAAGAATCAGCTCTTTCAGCTGGACATAGAGAGGGACATTCAAATTCTTGTTAAGCATCTGCTGCCTCATTACACTCCATCCCTATCAGTGTATTTGCAGAGATTATAGCACGTTTCCGAGCTTTTCTGCAAATCCGAGTTTCCAATACAATGTACCATAATGTTCCTTTTGTATGTATCATATCGGATGGCAAAGGGCTTGTCAATGCTTTTTTCAAATTCGAGAAATAATTCGCCAAATCAAACAAATCCCGCGGAATAGATGAACGATTGCAGGTACATTCAGCCGTACAGTAAGCGAAAAGATATGATAGTACATTACATTGTAATTTTCGCATTTGTTCTGTATAATGTTCCTATAAAGCCGTTGAAGGAATGGTATCAAGCCGGTATATCATGATCGAAGAAACCGTTCCCACTCCTGCACCATCCGGCTTTCTTCGGGTACTTTGAACCCGTATGGAGGTGTCATGATGACCTATCGAGAGTTGCTTTCCCGGCTGACAGATTTGCGTATGCTCATGCATAAATCCTCACCAAACGAACACAGCGGCTGCATGTCCAGCTATGACCGGGCTTCACGCTTCGACGAATCCACAGGAACCTATATCAACTGGGACGCCAATGATGACGGAAGCGGCTGCATCCGAACCCTGCCGGATGGCAGCATCGTTGCCTTTGAACAGGAAGGACCAGGCGTTATCTGGCGCATCTGGAGCGCGCTGCCTCAGCAGGGTCACATGCGTGTGTACATCGATGACAACGCCCTCCCCGCCGTAGACACGCCTTTCATGGACTGGTTCGAGAAACAGCCCGGCGATATACCGCCGCTGAACCTTTCCGAGCTGTCCATGCGGCTTTCCCGGGGGCGCAACAGCTTCATTCCAATTCCTTTTCAGAAGCGCTGTCGGGTGGAGCTTGCTCCGGAATGGGGTGCCTACTATCATTTCACCTACACCCTGTTTGATCAGGGTACCGTCATGCCCTCCTATCAGGAGCGTTTCAGCCGTGATGGCATGATGGCCCTGGCAGAGACGGACAGGTTGCTTTATGAGCGGGGTGAAGCGATCCACCCGAACGAGCGGCTTTGTGAGGCGTCGGTTGCCCCAGGAGAAACGGTTCAGATGCTGGCGCTGACCGGAGCCGGCCTGATCGAGGAGCTTGCACTGGATCCCACCGGTGCGGACATATCCCGCCTGTTGATCCGCATGTTTTGGGATGGAAGGGAAAGACCTGCTGTAGAGGCGCCTCTGGGCGAGTTTTTCGGCGGTGCGCCGGGGTATGCCCATTATCGCTGTTTACCCATGAGTATGGAACGCGCCCAATTCGCATGTCGCTTTCCTATGCCCTATTCGGAGGGATGCCGGATTGAAGTGGTCAATCTGAGTGGCACGGCGCAAACGGTACGGATGCATATTGCCGTGGATACATCGTTTGTGCCCGACAGCGATACGCTGCGCTTCCACGCCAAATTCCATCGCGGATACTTTGGCCCGGTGGATGCCGCGCGTTTTGCCCCCGGCGCAGAGCGCTGGCCGGACTGGCCCCTGCTGCTGGTGCATGGCGCATACGGACGCTTTGTCGGTGTTCATTTGCATGTGTATGATACCTGGTACCCCCCGAAGGAAGAGGCTGCGTCCTGGTGGTATGGTGCCTGGGATCGGAAGACAGTAGACTGGTGGTGGGGTGAAGGGGATGAAAAATTTTTCGTAGACGGCGAGTGCTTCCCTTCCACCTTCGGTACCGGCAGCGAAGACTATATCGGCTACGCTTGGGCTGCCGAGCCGCCCTTCGCCCGGTTTGACAGTCCCTACGCCTGCCTGAACGCCATGCCCATTGACGGGAACGGCCACACAGCCG
>CAMGMW010000138.1 GCA_946059285.1 uncultured Clostridia bacterium | reverse complement strand
GTTCGGCAAAGAAAGTGACAATGAGAATGGGAACAACATTTCGACGTGTGAAAAGACTGAGTTCGACGTAAGGGTAACGGTAAAAGCGAAGGCGATAGAGCACCATGCCGAAAAGGACAATGGCGACACCTGCCAAGATGCGAATACGGAACGTGTCTAACCACATGAGATAGTCGCCATACACCACGATGTACGACAACACCAACATCAGCCCACAGATGAGCAATGCTCCCTGAAAGTCAATTCCCTTCAGTGACAGTCGCTGTGGCATGGGACAGAACGGGCGGCAGAAGATGGCTTGTGTGAGCAGCACGAACGACATGGTACCTATCGTAAAGACGTGCATCATCTGCCAGGTGAAATGATGACCGAACCAAGCCGCCAGCCATCCACTACCCTCAATGGCTGTGAGCAAGATAATGTGGAGTACAGGGAAGAAGACTGCAAAATCGCGTCTGGGAGTGATCCACAGCTGGATGTTGCTCATACACTCGAAGGTTCCTTGTATCTTGGCCATTCCGGCAATGAAGCAGACTACCGTGAGTAGCGGTAACGACTGGCTATACATGGTCAACACATTGCATACGCCAAGAACAATGGCCGAACCGCAAAGCAACTGCTGGTTGGTGAAACGGAACTTCATGCGGAAGAGCATAGGAAAATAGACAGCCATGCCCGCAAGCGTGGCATAAAGCAAGAAGAGCACATCCTCAATCATGAAGTTGGTGGTGCCACGGATACCATCTAAGGCACCGAGGTAAATACCTCCGCTAAACTGAAAGCAAAAGGCGGTCAGCACGTACAGCCAGGGCTGGATGCGACGAGGCACCCATCCCTTCATCATCGGCATGGAAAAGCCCATGCTTGGAGGAGGACCGCCGGCGCTCTTCATGAAAAATTCGGTTAATTGTCCCATCGCGCATTACTCCTTAACGATGCATTCCACATTATAACCACCCTTTAGCTTGGCGACATCACTGCTCGTGTCGAGCTTGATGCGTACAGTAACACGCTGTTCCACCTTCACGAAATTACCGGTAGCATTGTCGATAGGAATCAGTGAAAAGGCACTGCCAGTAGCATCGGAGATGCGTTCCACCGTACCCGTATATTCCACATCCGGAACGGCGTCAGCTGTAATCTCCACCTTATCGCCTACATGGATGTGAGGCAACTGGCTTTCCTTGTAGTTCGCCTCAATCCAACGTTCATCTTTATCGACGATACTCACCAGTGTCTGCCCCGGATTGACCAGCTGTCCTGCATGAATATCCTTCGTGCCGACCGTACCGTCGCAAGTGGCAATGATGTAGCAATACGAAAGATTCAGGCGGGCAAGGTCAACGGCACGACGGGCCAGTTCTATACCCTGTTCCGAAGCGGAAAGATGATGTCCCTGCTCAGCTACAACAGCCGACTGCATCTGGCGTGAACGAACTGCCTGCTCATAGGCTGCCTTGGCGCTCAGATAAGCCGTGTGCACCTTATCATACTGTTGTGGGGTGACGGCATCCTGACTGAGGAGGTTCTTGAAACGGTTCTCCTCGCGCAGGGCATTCTCCATCTGCGCACGTGCCGATTCGATCCCTGCCTCCGTAACGGTCATGCTTGTCTGGGTAGTAACGATGCTGCTGGCCGTTCCCTTCGAACCCTGTTCCGCGCGGAGAAGGTCTGCCTCAGCCTGTGCCAGCCGCAAGCGAAATTCAGCATCCTCAATAATGACGAGTGTGTCCCCCTTCTTTACCTGCTGAAAATCGGTAAAGCGTACCTCTCGGATAAAACCTTGTACACGGCTGCTCTGAGGCACGATATTTTGACGGACACGGGCATTGTCGGTAAACTCTCCACAGCCAAAGTGCATAAACTGGCTGATCACATAAGCTGCTCCGCCCAAAAGGCAAAGTACGATGAGTGTATTATATAAATAAATGTGTATCTTGTTCTTTTCCATGATTATAAAGTATTTGTTACATATTTGAGTTTATAGAAATGATAAAGCAGATCGATGCGGGCATTCACCAGTGCCATTTCGGCAGAGAGTTTCATGTTGGAGGCATCCACCATATCAGTAAGCAGCGCAAGGTCATTCTGATAACGGTTTTGCACCACGGAGTAGTTCTGATTGGCCAGCTCCACCTGTTTCTGCTGTGTCTCCACCTCGGTGTAGGAGGTCAGCAGATGGGTATAGCTTGCCTGTACACCATGCTCCACCCCTTCACGTGCCAAGGCGAGGGCTTCCTGAGACTGCTGATGCTCCATCTGCGCTTTGCGGATCTGGTGTTTATTCTTCCAAAGATTGCCAAGGCTGAATTTTACACCGACCCCGACGAACCACACGTTGACATTGCAATCTTTCGGAATAAGGTCTTGCGTATATGGACCAAAAAGCTGATTCTCCGCCACTAAAGCAACTGATGGCAATGACGCTGCTTTTGCTTGCTTCACCTTCTGCTCCGCCAGATTGGTGGCTACTGCTGCTTGACGAATACCCAGGTTGTTGTCCGCTGCTGTCTGCTGCCATAGCTCTTGAGAAGCGATGGCCGAGAGCGCATTTATTTCTGTGTCCAGTTCATGCTTATCGGGTAGAATAACCGTCTGCGCGGGTAAATGCAGGGTCGTGACCAACTGATAATTGATGACCGTAGAAGCATCGGTGAGCTTCGTCAGCGTGAGTTCCAGTCCCTGCAACTGCAGTTCGTAGCGAGTGATGTCGTTCTGTAAGACGGTACCTTGCTCGCGGCGGGCTTTCATCTGCTCGATCTCTTTCTGTGTCAGTGCGATATTCTGGCGAACCACTTCTATCTGATTGTTCAGTTTGCAAAGGTCAAGGCAATAACCTGTCAACAAGAAGCGCACCTCCTGGCGGTTCTTCTCTACATCCAGTTCCGCCATCTCTTTCCCCAGTTCCGCCATGCGGATACCCGAACGGATCGCACCGCCCGCATAGACTACCTGAGCCACCTGAGCCGTAAAACTGTTTCCCCAGTGGGGCGTGTCCTGTTTACCGTTTGCCACGGGAACAGCCCCTATGCCCGGCACAACGTAATCAGTTGTCCCATGGGTCGAAAAACCTCTCGACAGCATGAAAGCATTGCCCGTATAGCTGCCCTGGAGGTTCAAGTCCACACTCGGCAGCAATGCCGATTTAGCAGCTGCCACCCCTTCATTGGCTGCCCGCAGCGCGGCCTCACTCACTCTCACCTTTTGACTCTGTTGGTCAGCAAGGTTGTATAGCGTGGTGAGCGACATCACCTGCACAGCCTTGTCTTGTGCGCATAGAGGCACAAAAAAAGTCCCTTCAGCCATCAGACCGATGGCCAAAGTGGAATAAACCATAAGCTTGTTCATGAAATAAAAATAGATATCTGGTTGTTCATTATTATTCCTTTAACAGTTAATCTTGGTCATTCCCTCGGAAATACTAATAATGAACTTAAGCGTCCGGACAGCATCACATCTGCCACAATGCTCTACAGGCGGTCTCATCAGGGAACATTAAAGATGTGAACCGCCTATCAAGCACTATTGATTAAGAAATCCGGCGCGAAAGTACAAAGAAAAATTTAAAATAGGAAGCATCCTGCCTTCCGAATTTTCTATGCAGAAGCCTATTGATGACGATTGCGCGCTTTGAAAAAAAGAGGAGTAGGCTCTTCTGCCAACTCCTCCTTCTAAACTATTCAGCCACGAATGGGCTAAACGACATCAGGATTTTCCGGCTCCGGCTCTGGTTCCGGCTCCACAGGAGGCTCGGGATCAGAGGGAGTGGTCGGTTTTGATTCCTCGCTCGGATTGGGCTTCGCTCCAGCCTTCACTCGCGAGAGCGTCAGCTGAAGCTGATAGAGGATCGCGTTCATCCGATCAATAATGGCCACCAACTGCTGCTCCTTCGTCTCCGATTGCTCGGTCAACGCATTCGCTTGATAGAGCGCATTGATCGCACGAGCCAACTCCTTGAAAGCCTTATCCACCAACGGGCGGATAGTGGCCATGTTTTGCGAAGTGGCCTTGGTGAACCGTTGTCCCGATCGCTCCTGATAGATGGCGTTGAATGCTTGGTTCAGCGTTTCCAATCGGCTCAACGGCTCCGTCAATTGCAACGTTTCGATATGCGTCGCGCAATCCGATTCACGCATCCGGCTAATAAAATCGGCTAATGCACCGGTGGTAGCTGCATAACGCATTCGCTTTGCTGCTCGATAGGGCTTAACAGGATGGAGCAGGGCTTTTGCCGCTTGCTGAGTCTCCTCACCTCCTGTTTCTGATTCATTATCAATGCGCTTTAAGATGTAGCTGAACTGCTGCACCCGGGAAGCATGTTTCTCTCTGATCTCGTCAGACTGGGCGTAGGAGCGATTCAATAGATAACAGCTGTTCTCTTCCTTAAACAGCTCCAC
>CAMGMW010000137.1 GCA_946059285.1 uncultured Clostridia bacterium | reverse complement strand
GTTCCGTCAAAAAGGAAGGCGGATGCGATTCTAGCGGGTGCGGGTGCAAGCGTGAAGAAGACACCGCTCTCCTTCCTTGCTGTCTGCGGCAGCGACGTGCGCATTCTGCGTGTCAGCGCCGAGTGCGACAGCAAGGAGTCTGTTCTGTCCGCACTGACGCCGCTGGTGGAAGAATGGCGGGAAAAACGCAAGGACGGAAAAAGGAAGGGCGCTGCAAAATAGCAGCGCCCGACTTTCAAAAAACCTTCAGACGAAAGCTTCCGGAGGGAAAGATAGTGTGAAAGAAAACCGTCAGGGTTGTCTTTCGCGTCCAATCAAGATCGTTTCCTGAACGCTTCCGTTCAGGAAATGGCGGCGGCAGCTTGTCGAAAAGATTCTTTCGGCAAGCTGCCGGCGCTGCAAAATAGCAGCGCCCTCAGACTGAGTTCGGTCAGAGCCCCAGTCCCTTTTGCAGATTGACGACAAAGTCCTGCACATTGGTCACGATGCCGCGTGCGGAAAGGCTTCCCCGGTCTGCCAGTTTGTTGACAACAAACTCCGAAACATCGACGCAGTAGAAATACACCTGCCGCACCGTACCGTCCGGCAACACCCGATATGAAGGTGTCATATTGCCGGTGGCGATGGTATGCAGCATCGTCGCCATGCTGATAACAGTCGTCGCGCCGCGGATCTCGTTGCGCATCGCATCCTGCGCCGCATACACGTCGCCAAACACAGGGGGCAACGGTCCGTCATCGCGGATCGAACCGCCAAGGACATAAGGTACGCCGTACTTCTCGCAGCTATAGATGATACCGTTGTCGATGTGCTCATTTTTAATAAACTGGGCAATGCTGCCATGAAATTTGACGCGGTTGATGGTGTCTAAATGATGATAATGCCCGTTCGGCACAGACTCCTGCGTATAGATATCCTGACCCAGCGCCGTGCGGAGATAAGCGCCCTCCAAATCGTGTGTCGCAAGCGCATTTCCTGCCAGGATTGCATGGACGTAGCCGTTTTCGATCAGCTTTGACATGGCGACTCTCGCGTCGTTATCGAACGCGAAGGCCGGTCCCATAACCCAGACGATCTTGCCGTGGTCCCGCTCATAACGCAAGAGCTCGTACAGCTCGTCATAATCTCTGGAAAACGCCGTCTCGCGGGAACGGTTCTGGCGGAACGCAAACGTCTCTTTTTCTGCCTTTGCCTCCCGAAACCCGTTGGGATGCACAAAAATGCCGTCCTCGCAGTTCTCAGTGCGTCCGGTTACAATCAAATCGCCCTTCTTCAGCAGGCGGAATTCCCGCACAACGATCTTTCCGTCTTCATAGACAGCAACGCAGTCCATGCGGCTTTCCTCCGCCAGCAGCCAGCGACCGTCGATTTTGAAATACTCCGGGAAAATGCTCATCGCGTGGTAGCCCTCCGGGGCAACACCGTCCATAGGCGCGGGAACGCACACGGCATTCGGCGCGGAAACAAAGCGCGCCTGCGTAAAATCGGGCGGGAAATACGGTTTTAATTGAAACATAAAATATCTTCCCTCTTTTCAATTTCCTGAAATTACTATACAACATTCTGCGCCCGCTTTCAAGTGGGTAATGCAACGAAAAACCGCCGCTTCGCGGCACGGCTTGGGTATGGTACTGCAATGAAACAACTTACAATCGGAATCTTTGCGCAGGTGGACGCCGGAAAAACCACACTTTCCGAGGCGCTGCTATACTGCACCGGGCAGCTTCGCAGGCTGGGGCGCGTCGATCACGGCGATGCTTTTCTGGACAATCACGCGCTGGAGCGTGCCCGCGGAATCACCATTTTTTCCAAACAGGCACGGTTCCGGACGGACAAGCTGGCAGTCACGCTGCTCGATACGCCGGGGCATGTTGATTTTTCTCCGGAAGCGGAGCGTGTGATGCCGGTACTGGACTATGCGATCCTGGTCGTCAGCGGTACGGACGGTATACAGGCGCACACGGAAACGCTCTGGCGGCTGCTGCGGCGGTATCACGTCCCTACATTCCTGTTTTTCAACAAAATGGATCTGCCGGGCGCAGAGCGTTCCCGGCTGCTGCGGGATGCAAGGCTGCGTTTGAGTGAAGCCTGCGCCGACATCAGTGATGCGGAGGCTGTCGCTTTGTGCGATGAAGCCGTATTGGAGCAATATCTGGAGCACGGCAGTGTCACGGACACACAGATCGGTGATATGGTCCTCCGGGAGCGCCTGTTTCCCTGCTGTTTCGGCGCCGCGCTTTCGCTGGAGGGCGTGGAGGAGCTGATCGACTGTCTGGAGCGTTTCACCGTGCAGCCGCAGTATCCGTCGGAATTCTCCGCCCGCGTATATAAAATCTCCCGCGACGCGCAGGGAAACCGACTGACCTTTTTGAAGGTCACCGGCGGCTGTTTGCACGTGCGTTCCCTGCTCACCTATACGCCCGCAGGCGCGGAGCCAATCAGCGAAAAGGTCGCGCAGCTTCGTCTGTATTCCGGTGCGGGCTTTACGCAGACAGAGGAAGCGGCGGCAGGCACCGTCTGCGCTGTTCTGGGCATCAGCGGTCTATTCGCCGGTGATGTTCTCGGTGAGGAAACCGAACGCGCCCGCCCGTTGCTCTCCCCCGTGATGACCTACCGTCTGAGTCTCCCCTCCGGCTGCGATGCGCGCATTGCGCTGCCGAAACTGCGTCAGTTGGAAGAAGAGGAGCCGCAGCTTCGCATTGTCTGGGACGAACATCTGCGGGAAATCCACGTGCAGCTTATGGGTGAAGTACAGCTTGAAATACTGAAAAGCCTGATTCTGGAACGATTCGATCTGGACGTTACCATCGATTCCGGAAAAGTCTCCTATCGGGAGACGATCGCCGCGCCGGTGGAAGGCGTCGGCCACTTTGAACCGCTGCGCCACTACGCCGAGGTACACCTGCTGCTGGAGCCGCTGCCTCCCGGAAGCGGGCTGGTATTTGACACTGTTTGCAGCGAGGACTCCCTTGATCGAAACTGGCAGCGTCTGATCCTGACGCATTTGGAAGAAAAAAAGCATCTTGGCGTACTGACCGGCTCACCCATCACCGACATGAAGCTGACGCTTGTCTCCGGACGGGCGCACATCAAGCACACCGAGGGCGGCGATTTTCGGCAGGCGACCTACCGCGCCGTTCGGCAGGGTCTGATGCAGGCAAAAAGCGTCCTTCTGGAGCCGTTTTACCGGTTTTCCCTGACCGTCCCCACAGAGCAGCTCGGTCGGGCAATCAACGATATTCGTGCGATGGGCGGCAGCTTTTCCTCCCCGGTGCAGGTACCGGACGGGATGCTGCTGGAAGGTATCTCCCCGGTTGCGGAAATGCGGGATTATATGTCGAAAGTCGCGGCATATACCCGCGGACGCGGGCGGCTTACCTGCTATGTGGAGGGCTATGCTCCCTGCCATAACGCAGACGAGGTCATCGCCAAAACCGGATATGATGCGGAGCGTGACACGGAAAATACCCCGGATTCCGTATTCTGTTCTCACGGTACGGGTACGGTGATAAAGTGGGATCGGGTGCCGGAGTACATGCATTTGGAAAGCATTCTGGCACGTCCCTCCGTTCAGGAGTCGGCGCCTCGCATCCGTCGGCAGAATTTAGATCTGGATGAAAAAGAACTGCAGAAAATCATGGAACGGGAATTCGGTCCGGATAAGCGAACGCTTTACCGCCCGAAGCCCGTACCGGAGGCGGAGCTCGTCACATTGCCGCCCCGCCGGCAGGAATATCTGATCGTTGACGGCTACAACATGATCTTCGCGTGGGACGGTCTGCGGGAGCAGGCACAAAGCGATCTTGCGGGCGCTCGTGAACGGCTGCTGGATCTACTCAGTAATTATTGCGGCTATCACCCCTGTGAACTGGTTGTAGTCTTTGACAGCTACCGAGTCAAAGGCGGCAGCGGTTCCAAAACAAGATTCCATAATCTCCGGGTCGTCTACACGCAGGAAAACGAAAGTGCCGATTTATACATTGAAACGCTGGTGGGAAAAATCGGTAGGAATTATGCCGTCCGCGTCGCTACCTCCGATGCCCTGATCCAGCTTTCCGCCATTCGGAGCGGCGTTTTGCGGATGTCCGCGGCTGAGCTGCTCGGTGAGGTGGAGCGCGTCAATGAAAAAATCGCGGAGGTCATCCGCGCTTTGCGGGAGGAATCCCGCAGAGCCGCCATCGCATCCAATCCGCTGAGAAAGCTGGACGCAAAATAACAAAGCCGCAAAAGCTGCGCGAGTTTCCCGCGTTTGATGCAAAGAAGGAGCTTCCTTTCGGAAGCTCCTTCTTTGCTTGTCGAAAAAGTCCTTTCGACAAGCTGCCGGCATTATTTTCTGAACTAAAATGCTCAGAAAACAACCCTGATTGGACGCAAAATACAACCCTGACGGTTTCTTTCGCAATACCTTTCCTCCGA
>CAMGMW010000136.1 GCA_946059285.1 uncultured Clostridia bacterium | reverse complement strand
CGAATCTGCCTACTACTATTAATCATCGTACCGCACATAAGAATGCACATCCTTACGGATGTGCATTCTTTCATCATGTCAAAAAGTTTTTTGACATGATGAAAGCCAGTTTTCCAACTTCAAAAAGTTGGAAAACAGTTTGATTGGACGTGAAAGACAGCCCTGACTGTTTTCTTTCACACTATTTTTCCCTCCGTAACCTTTGGTCTCAAGGGATGTTCGATCATCTAAAGAAGGGGCTGTTGCGCAATTCATGATTCCGCAACAGCCCCTTTGCTCAATCCTTCGTGATACCGGACCTTGATAAGACTTGAGCAAATCCACTTTTTTACCGGGAGCTGTTAAAACCCTTCAAGGATGATCGCACACTCCAAGGTATGCAAGAAATCCGGCGCATTGTGCGCCGGATTTCTTGTTTGAATCAAAAAAATCAGAATGCCCAGTTGCCGTTGCGGAAAATGGGGACAGTCCTGCCGTCGCGGGTGTGCGCGTCGATGTTCATGTCGGCGGAACCGATCATGAAGTCCTCATGCACCATGGAATCATTGATGCCCTTTTCGCGGCACTGCTCCAGCGTATACTTGTCAAAGTCCTTAATGGTGTCGGCAAAGCCCATTCCAAGCGCCAGGTGGCAGGCGGCGTTTTCATCAAACAGCGTGTTGTAGAACAGGAGACCGGAATTCTGAATGGGGGAATCATAGGGAACCAACGCGCATTCACCCAGATAGGCGGCGCCCTCATCCATGGAGATCAGCTTTTTCAGAAGCTCCTCATTCTTCTCGGCGTGAACCTCTACCGCCTTGCCCCCTTCAAAACGAACAGAGAAGTTTTCAATTAGCTGGCCCTGATAGGACAGCGGCTTTGTGGAATAGACGATGCCTTCGGCAGCGCCGCGCTTCGGGGAGATAAAGACCTCCTCGGAGGGAATGTTGGGATTAAAGAAATTTCCTTTCAGGGAGTACTCCCCGCCCCCCTTGAACTCGGCGTCCTCAATCATGCCGACGCGCAGATCGGTGCCGTTGGAGCTGTGATATTCCAGGGTTTCAATGCCGAGACTGTTCAGATAGTCGCAGCGGCGGGCAAGGTCGTCGTTGTGCTCCTTCCACGCCTGTACGGGATCGTCATTCACGCGGGATGCGGCAAGGATTGCCTCCCACAGCTTTTCGATCGCCTGCCCCTTCGGCAGCTTCGGGAACAGTTTTTTTGCCCAGGCGACGCCGGGAACCGCGGCGATGCACCACTGATATTTGTTCTCCATCTGGTCCCGATAGGGCTTCAGGACCTTATAACGAGCCTGTCCCGCTTTTGCCATCTTTTCCTGATTGACACCCTTCAGTCCATCGGGATCCTCGGAAATCAGATAGATTTGGCAGGGCAGCTCATCTACATAATGCTGCATCCGTGCCTTCTGCCATTCCTCCACTACGGACAAATCCTTCAAGGTACGCCAGCGGTAATGAAGCTTTGTCAGCGGCTGATGAGACCACTCCACCACAACCCGCCGTGCGCCGGCGCGGTAGCATTCCTCAACCACCATCTGAACAAATTCCGGCTGATCCAGCTCCGCCTGCACCAGAACCTCCTGTCCTTTTTGCACACGAATGCCTACCGTGGCAATGAGCTTCGCATATTTCCGCAACACTGTTTTCTTCATAAGGAACCTCCAGAAAAATCAAGTTTTCTCTATTCTAGCAGATTGCACGAAGGATTTCAATATTGCAAACCGTGAAAAAAGCGGGTAGAATAGAAGAAAACGAGGAATTGAGGGAAGAACCGTGACAAAACAAGATTTTTCGCAGTGGGCGCGGCAGGGAACAATTCTGCTCGACGGTGCAACCGGCTCCAACCTGATGAAAATGGGGATGCCCCGCGGCGTGTGTACAGAGCAGTGGACCGCGGAGCATCCGCAGGCGATTTTAGAACTGCAGCGAGCATACGTGGCGGCAGGCTCGCAGATCATCTATGCTCCGACCTTTTCCGCCAACCGCCACAGTCTGGCGCGTCACGGTCTGTCAGACGCGGTACAGCGGCTGAATGCGCAGTTGCTTGCGCTATCGCGGCAGGCGGCAGACGGGCATGCGTTGGTCGCGGGCGATATGACGACGACCGGCGTACCGCTGGAGCCGCTGGGTACGATGAATGACCAGACGCTGTTTTCCATCTATCAGGAGCAGGCAGACGCGCTGAAGGACGCGGACCTGCTGGTGATCGAGACGATGCTGGGCATCGATGAAACGGCGACCGCACTGGAGGCGGCACAGAGCGTTTGCGAGCTTCCGGTGCTATGCAGCCTGACCGTGCAGGCGGACGGCACCGCATATTTCGGTGGGAACTGCGTGGAGGCGGTGGAAGTATTGCAGGCGCTGGGCGCGGACGCCGTGGGCATCAACTGCTCCTGCGGCCCGGAGCAGCTTGTCTGCCTGGTAAGGAATATGAAAGCGGTGGCAAGCGTTCCGCTTCTGGTAAAGCCCAACGCGGGCATGCCTGTGCTCTCCGACAGCGGAGAGGCGATTTATCCCATGCAGGCGGATGAATTTGCCCGGCATATGCAGAAGCTGGTAGAAGCCGGCGCCTGTCTGATCGGCGGCTGCTGCGGCACCACACCGGAACACATTGCGGCCCTGCGGCATATAGGATACGGCAAGTCTTTCAGTGCATTACCTTAAACATGCGGATTTGGGAGAAAGAACATGCTTTTAAAATATAAAGAACTGTGCATTCGAAACGCGGAAGAAAACGATGCGGCGCTGTTAACGAAATGGTGGAATGACGGAACGGTCATGGCGCACGCGGGGTTCCCGAACGGCTTGAATACAACCGTGCAAAAGGTGCGCACGCAGCTACAGTCAGACAGCGATGAAACCGGAAGGCGTCTGATCATCGAAAAGGCACAGACGCCGATCGGCGAAATGAACTATAAGAATATCGGTAATCATACGGCGGAGATCGGGATAAAAATCTGCGATGCGTCCATGCAGGAACGGGGCTATGGGAAAATCCTGTTGAGCATATTCTTGAAGGAACTGTTTGCCATGGGATATGATGTCATTGTATTGGACACGGATTTGAACAACAAACGGGCGCAGCATGTATATGAGGAACTCGGTTTCAGAAAAATCAGAATCAATCCGGATGCATGGACAAACCAAGTCGGAACGTTGTGCTCCTCGGTGGACTATGAAATGAAGCGGGGCGAATTGAATGACTTTTCACTCGGATGACTCGTTTGCGTCAGTCTGTAAGCGCAGCGGCTGCTTTATCCCGGATTTGTTGACTGTTTCTCCTGCCTGCACCCCGCCGGCATCAGCAGTATGGCACGGCATTGCGGTATTTCACCATGCGCCTCCCCTTCTCTACAGGATATAATCGGAGATGCAGTCATACCAATGAACATAGCGCTGCCCGTTGATGGTGATACGCTCATTGTCCGGCAATTTTTCGCTCCAAAGCTGCCGGTAGCGGTCATACGCCCAGTCATCCCGGTTAAATCGCCGCCAAAGCACGGTGCGTCCGTTGCGGTCAATGTATTGCTCTGTCGCCATCCCTTCGTTGTAAGTTTCGATGTCCATGACGCAGATCGTATCGTAAACTTTCCCGGCAATGGTCACGCTATAGCGACCCACGACATCCAGCAGATCCGGCTGCTGCGTGTGATGGATGACGTTTCCGCTTCGTACGATCTTCTGTTTGGGCGCGAGGTGTGTCTCGTTGCCGCAGTTGTTCTCTCCAAAACCCCAATTACGCAGGAAGGCATCGTCATCGAGGAAGGTATAGTATTTTCGCACGCCATTTTCTACATGACTTTCCGCCAAAAGGCGGCAATGTGTTTCCGTCAACTGGGCGATGAACCGCCGTTCTACCGGCGACTGCCCTTCAATTGCGTTGCATTCCATCGGATCGTATTCCTTTGCGATGATCTCCACGCCTTCGATGCCGTGCACCTCCGCCCTGCCCGTAACCTGCATTTCGCACAGTTCCGTGCGTCTTTTTTCAGGGAAATCATACATGGCCCAGCAGATTTTTTCACCAAGCTTTGGGACAAGCATCCAGCCTATGATCTCCTCACAGCAGACCGGGAAGGGTTCCTTTTGTATGGGCTCGATCTTGTAATCAGGGATGTATTGCGGTAATTGTTTCATAGAGAGTTCTCCTTTCTTTTTTGGCGGGTACGGATAGTACTTTTTGAAACTCTCCCTTGCGGAATGCAGACGGCTTTTCACCGTTCCCAACGGGATGTTCAGGCGCTGCGCGATCTCAGCCTGCGGCAGCTCCCGAAAATAAAACAGGTACAAAATCTGCTTTTCCCTATCCGCCAACTGCTCCAGTGTGTGCCGCACAACGCTTGTAATCCCCCATCTGCCGCGGGACGGCTGCGTCACGTATTCCGACGGAATGTCCATGCAGCGGGCGGGTGGACTGCAATAATCGTTTCATTTGTT
>CAMGMW010000135.1 GCA_946059285.1 uncultured Clostridia bacterium | reverse complement strand
GTCTCAGATTCGTGCGCTGGAGGAGCTGACAGAGGCAACGGTGCTGGACCGCAGCGCACTGATCCTCGATATTTTTGCGCAGAGGGCAAAAACAGCAGAAGGTCGTTTGCAGGTTGAGCTGGCGCAGTATCAGTATTTGCTGCCGAAGCTGTCCGGTATGGGCAAGTCCATGTCCCGTCTCGGCGGTGGTATCGGCACCCGTGGTCCCGGCGAGACGAAGCTGGAAACAGATCGGCGCCATATCCGCGAACGCATCGGCCGTTTGCAGGAGGAACTGCAGGAAGTCCGAAAGGTGCGCGGGGTGCAGCGGGAACGCCGGATCAAAAACTCCGTGCCGGTGGTGGCGCTTGTGGGCTATACCAATGCGGGGAAGTCCACCCTGCTGAACCGACTGACCGATGCGGGAATTCCTGCCAACAACCGCCTGTTTGATACGCTGGACACAACGACACGGAGGTTAAAGGTATCCGATCATTTGGAGGTCTTGCTTTCGGACACCGTTGGATTCATCGCCAAGCTGCCGCACCATCTGATTGAGGCATTCAAAGCGACGCTGGAGGAGCTGCAGTATGCGGATCTGCTGCTGCATGTCATTGATGCGTCCGATCCCCAGCGGGAGGCGCATATCAGGGTGGTGGATAAGCTGATTGAGCAGCTTGCAAAGCCCGGTGTTCCGGTGCTGCGCTGCTATAACAAGGCGGATTTGCTGGAGGATAAGTCCGGTCTGCCAACCGGTGAAATGTGCATCCCCATGTGCGCCCGTAGCGGCATCGGGATGGACAGGCTGCTGGCGCAGATCGAGCATACGCTTCTGGGCAGGCTGCATCATGTGACGCTGCTGCTGCCCTATTCCGAGGGCGGTGTATTGGAAACGCTGCACAACAAGGCGCAGGTGCTGGGGGTGGAGTATACCCCGGAGGGCATTGCGGTGGAGACGGTTTGCAGCGAGGAACTCTATGGGCGTCTGCGCGGCTATGTAAAGGAGCCGTCGGAATGAAAGAGTATCTGGTGCCGTCAAATGATGCGGATGCGGAATTCACAGAACGCCGTTCCCGGTTTATTGGGCATATCTTCCGCACCGATACGGAAGAAGAGGCACTGCAGCGGCTGAAGCAGATGCGGGAAACCTACTGGGATGCATCCCACAATGTCTATGCCTATATCATCCGAGACGGCGCAACACGCTTCTCCGATGACGGAGAGCCGGGCGGCACGGCAGGAATGCCGGTGCTTCAGGTTTTGCAGCGTGAGGAGATCTTCAATGTGACGTGCGTAGTTACGCGCTACTTCGGCGGCATCCTGCTGGGTGCGGGCGGACTGGTGCGCGCCTATGCGCACAGCGCGAAGCTTGCGCTGGACGCTTCCGGACGTTCCATCAAGCGGGTGTGGACAAAGGTGTATCTTCCGTGCCCGTATAGCTGGTATGAGCGCATGAGGCTGGAGGTCACAGCTTTCGGCGGCATTGTGCAGGCTGCGGAATTCGGCGCAGATGTGGGACTGGACCTGCTGCTGCCGCAGGCACAGACAGAGCCGTTTCTGGCGCATGTGTTCGACCTTTCTGCCGGAACGATCGAGGGTCTGATCGGAGGAAACGAATACCGCGCTTTCCCGATAGAAAAATAAGAACAGGTGTATAGAGACTCAAGGGACAAATACGATCCTTCGTGAAAACAACGGGAGGTATTGCGATGACCATTCGGGAACAGTTGGAGCGGGACGAGCATCTGCGCTTGAGTGAAAACGCACAGTTTTCCGACGCGACAAGGGGCAGACTGCATCCGGAGGAGCCGCGGGACAATGATGTGCGTACCTGCTATCAGCGGGACTGCGACCGGATTCTGCACAGCAAATCCTTCCGCCGGCTGATGCACAAGACGCAGGTCTTCCTGCAGCCGGAGGGAGATCACTACCGGACGCGCATGACCCATACGCTGGAGGTGGCGCGGATCGCCCGTACCATCACACGCGCCTTGCGGCTCAATGAGGACTTGTCGGAGGCGATTGCCTTTGGACACGATTTGGGACATACCCCGTTCGGACATGCCGGAGAGGTGGCGCTGACGGAGGTTATGGGCGAGGAATTCCGTCATAATGAGCAATCCCTTCGGGTTGTGGACGTGCTGGAGAAGGACGGACAAGGTCTGAATCTGACCTATGAGGTACGCATGGGTATTCTCGGTCATTCCCGCCGAAGCCGTTTGCCGGAGACCTGGGAGGGAAGAATCGTCCGTATTTCCGATCAGATTGCCTATATTAATCATGACATTGATGACGCGATGCGTGCCGGAATACTGACCAACGAGGACATCCCGACAGCGATTTCCGATGTGCTCGGGACAAGTCACCGGGACAGGATCAATTCTCTGGTTACGGATATGATCTGTCACACGCTGGAAACCGGAGAACTGGGGATGACCCCGGAGGTCGATCGAACGATGAACGCCCTGCGGGACTTCATGTTTGAGCGGGTGTATAAGAACCCGGTCGCAAAGGGTGAGGAGTCCAAGGCGCGGCGCATTTTGCAGGAATTGTTCGAGTATTATCTGAAGCATCCGGAAAAGCTGCCGGAGGATTTTCAGCCTCAGCTCAGCTTTGACGGAATCGAACGGATTGTCTGCGATTATATCGCAGGCATGAGTGATAAATACGCCATGTACAAGTATGAGGAGCTGTTTATCCCAACAGCATGGAAGGTACGAGGCTGACAGGAGGGAACAAGATGGCCTTTTCGCCGGCATTTATCGACGAACTGAATAACCGCAACCCTATTGAGGATGTGGTGGGGCAGTATGTCGCTTTGAGCAGAAAGGGGAGCAACCTGTTTGGTCTGTGCCCCTTCCATGGCGAGAAGACCGCGTCTTTCTCTGTTGCCCCGTCTAAGGGAATCTACTATTGCTTCGGCTGCCACAAGGGCGGCGGCGTAGTCAATTTTATCATGGAAATCGAGAACCTCAGCTACCCGGATGCAGTGCGTTTTCTGGCAAAGCGTGCCGGTCTGGAGGTGCCGGAGGATGAGACATATCAATCCCAGTATAAGAGGAAAGAACGGCTCTGGGCGCTGTGTAAGGCGGCGGCACGTTTTTTTCATGAGCAGATGAAAACACCGGAGGCAGAGCAGGCACGAAAATATGCGGCAAAGCGCGGACTGTCACCCGCCACGCTCACGCGCTTCGGTTTGGGCTTTGCGCCGAATGCATGGAGCAGTCTTCTCAATGCCATGACCGCGAAGGGCTTCACAAAGGAAGAATTACTGGAAGCCGGATTGGTGCTGCAAAATCAGAAAACAGGGGCCCTGTATGACCGCTTTCGCAATCGTCTGATGTTCCCGATCATCGATGTGCGGGGCAATGTGATCGGCTTTGGCGGACGGGTGATGGATGATTCCACGCCCAAGTATCTCAATTCTCCGGAAACCTTGATTTTCAACAAGCGGCGGAACCTGTTTGCCATGAACATCGTCAAAAAGAGCAAGCAGGGCTATATCATCCTGACCGAGGGTTATATGGACGCCATTGCATTACACCAATACGGCTTTGACTGCGCCGTCGCTTCACTGGGGACCTCTCTGACTCAGGAGCACGCGGATATGCTGTCCAAATATACCAACGAAGTTGTGCTGACCTATGACGGGGACGAGGCAGGTCAAAATGCCGCAAGGCGAGCCATTCCCATGCTGGAAAAGACGGGACTGCGGGTCAAGGTTCTGCGGATGCAGGGCGCAAAGGATCCGGATGAATTCCTGAAAAAATACGGTGCTGATCGTTTTCGGCTTCTTTTGCAGGAGTCGGAAAGTCAGGCGGAATATCGCCTGCGCTCCTTGCAGATGAAGTATGATCTGACATCTGATGAGCAGAAAGTGGAATTTGCAAAGCAGGCGGCGGAGTTGATTTCCACTTATTCCACGGCGGTGGAACGGGAAATCTACGGCACACGGGCGGCGGAAGCAGCCGGGCTGACGCCGGAGGTTATGAAGCTGGAGATCGACAAGGCGTTCAAACGGCGAATGGCGCGGCTGAAAAAGGAACAGGAAAAGCGGGACCTTGCGCCGGCAGCTGCGGTGCAGCCAAAAACACGGGAGCTGCGCTATGAAAATGTCCGTTCAGCGGTGGCGGAGGAAGGACTGCTGCGGTTGCTGATGCTGGAACCGGCGTTGTTTGAAAAGACTCGATTACTTTCAGAGGCACAGTTCTCTGTCCCGGCGTTTGGCAAGGCGTTTGAGGCACTGAGGGAACGCTGGCAGGAGGACCTTGCCGTGACGCCCGCGGCGCTGGAGGGAACGCTGACGCCAGGAGAAATGGCGCATTTTACGGCGATCCTGCAAAAATCGGATGCTCCGGTTTCCGAGGATGCCTTTGCGGATTTTTGCCGGATCATCGCGGAAGAGAGCGAAAAAAGGAGTGCAGACGGTGTTGACGGTCTGCTGGCGATGCAGCAAAGCCTGAGGAAGAAGAAAGGGTATGGAGGTACAAAAGGATGAACCAGATGCAG
>CAMGMW010000134.1 GCA_946059285.1 uncultured Clostridia bacterium | reverse complement strand
ACGGATTGGGTGGCAGCCAGCGCGGCTGCTTTATCCGCGGTGAATTCCAGCAGTTTCAGGATGTCTTTCATGTGCGATCTCCCTCTCTTTCCAGTGTTCTTTTTACATTTTCACAAATCACATGCAGCAGCGCACGCAGAACCAGACCCAAACGGACGTTCAACTGCAAATCCAGCGTGACGGAGGTGGTTTCCGCGTTGTAGTCGCACAGCACGGCAACATTTTTCCTTCGAAACCGAACCGCTCTTTCCAATAGTCCTACCAACGGAAACACGACGGCGCAAAGCGTTCCGTATCCCAAGGCAACATCCGCGCAATCCGAATCGCCGGCGACGACGCGCAGGTCAAAGTGATGGAAACAGCTGCGCTTTAACAGCCATCCAACGCGTCCCAACAGCATCCTGATAACGGAAAACAGCTCGCCAAAGGTGGTGCTGACGCCTTTGATATCAACGGCGCGGCGCACAGCGGTTAGATTCCGAACATCGGACAGACCCAGAATACTGAAGATCTGCTGTATCAGTTTCTCGTTCGGCTCTTCCGCGGCTTCGATTTTCAGGAAAAGATATTTTGCGTAATAAACCAGACCACGTTCCGGAGAATAGACGACAAAAACCCGCACAGGCAGCATCAGCAGCAATGTAATCAGCGCGATCAGCCCAAGTAATATCCACACGGCAATCAAGTGCCGTTCCCTCCTTTAACAGCGGTTTTTGTTATTATAATGCACTGCCGTTGTTTTTACAATCCTAACTTTTAAATTATTCCAGTGCAAAAGCGGTGAATTCATTGGAAGTGAGAAAAATTTTTCGGCAAAAGATGCAAAAATGATTGACACTTTTCGTGAATTCTGCTATAATTCATCTTTGCGTGAGCATAGATTTCGGGCAGTACCGGAGGTGTCAAAAACGGTGCTCGATGAATTAAAGACTGCAAATAAAGTGGTCGGGATCAAACAGCTGCGCAGGGCGTTATCCGCCGGAAAAGCGAAAAAGGTCTTTATTGCACGGGATGCGGATCCGGCGCTGACCGAGCCGATCCTCGCAATGTGCCGAAGAGCCGGCGTGGAAATAGTGACGGTTTCCAGCATGAGACTGCTGGGACAGGCCTGCGCAATCTCGGTCGATGCGGCGGCTGCCGCAATCATATAATTTGTATCCTACGGAATATTTTACAATATTTCGGGATAATATAAAAGCTGGAAATCAGCAAAATCTGTAAGAAAGGAGAACAACATGCCTACTTTTAATCAGCTGGTCAAAAACGGAAGACAGCAAGCGACCTACAAGTCCAAGGCTCCCGCACTGCAAAAGGGTCTCGATACGCTGAAGAACCGTGCGACTGATCTTGCTTCCCCGCAAAAGAGAGGCGTCTGCACCGTCGTGAAGACCACGACCCCGAAGAAGCCGAACTCCGCGCTGCGTAAGATCGCCCGTGTTCGTCTGACGAATGGCTACGAGGTCACTGCCTACATCCCCGGTGTCGGCCACAACCTGCAGGAGCACTCTGTCGTCCTGATCCGCGGTGGACGTGTCAAGGACCTCCCCGGTGTGCGTTACCACATCATCCGTGGTACGCTGGATACTCAGGGTGTTCAGGGACGGATGCAGTCTCGCTCCAAGTATGGCCAGAAGCGCCCGAAGGCAAAGAAAAAGTAATTTCTGAACCACCAACGCCTTATTGCAAGGCAACGCCTTGCCACGACGTTTTTTATATAATGTACATTATGTGGGAAACTCTTGGCAGGCACCAACGATAGGGAGAGCCTATCGAAGTACCTATGAAATCATTTTATGAAGGAGGGAAGCGAAGTGCCCAGAAGAGGTAATGTTCCCAAGAGAGAGGTCCTTCCGGATCCTGTCTACAAATCCACTCTGGTGACCAAGCTCGTAAACAGCGTGATGCTGGACGGCAAGAAGGGCGTAGCCCAGAGAGTCGTTTATGAAGCATTTGAGATCGTTGAAAGCAAGACCGGCAAGAATGGTCTGGACGCTTTCCAGCAGGCGATGGAAAACATCATGCCGTCTCTGGAAATCAAGTCCCGCCGCGTCGGCGGTGCAACCTATCAGGTTCCGCTGGAAGTTCGCCCCGAGCGCCGTCAGACCCTCGGCCTGCGTTGGCTGACGACCTATTCCCGCAAGCGCAGCGAAAAGACGATGAAAGAACGCCTCGCCGGCGAGATCATCGACGCCTGCAACAATACCGGCGCATCTGTAAAGAAGCGCGAAGATACCCACAAGATGGCAGAAGCAAACAAGGCATTCTCCCATTTCCGCTGGTAACAAAGGAGTTACGCAATGCCGAGACAATACTCACTTGAGAATACGAGAAACATCGGTATTATGGCGCACATTGATGCCGGCAAGACTACCACGACCGAACGGATTCTCTTTTACACCGGCCGCACCTATAAGTTGGGTGAGACCCACGAGGGCAACGCCGTTATGGACTGGATGGAGCAGGAGCAGGAGCGCGGAATTACCATTACGTCCGCTGCAACGACCTGCTTTTGGAAGAACTGCCGCATCAATATTATCGACACACCGGGTCATGTGGATTTCACCGTCGAGGTCGAGCGCTCTTTGCGCGTGCTGGACGGTGCCGTCACAGTTTTATGCGCCAAGGGCGGTGTAGAGCCGCAGACCGAAACGGTCTGGCGTCAGGCCGATAAGTACAGCGTGCCTCGCATGGTCTATGTGAATAAGATGGACATCACCGGTGCGAATTTCTTCAATGTTCTCAATATGATGCATGAACGGCTGAAGTGTAATGCAGTACCCATTCAACTGCCGATCGGTGCAGAAGCTGAGTTCAAGGGCGTTATTGACCTGATCAAAATGAAAGCAAATGTCTTTTATGATGAGTTGGGAAAGGATGTCCGTGAGGAAGAAATTCCGGAGGAGCTTGCCGAATTGGCAAGGGAATACCGGGAAAAGCTGCTGGAGTCCGTCTCCGATCAGGATGACGAAATTATGGAGCTGTATCTGTCGGGAGAGGATATTCCCGAGGATAAAATCCGCGCCGCCATCCGCAAAGCTACCATCGGCGTTCACATGATCCCCGTTACCTGCGGCACATCCTATAAAAACAAAGGCGTGCAGGAGCTTTTGGATGCCATTGTTGATTTTATGCCGTCTCCCTTGGATAAAAAGGGCATTGCCGGCATCAATCCCAAAACAGACGAGGAGGACTTCCGTGCGGCGGATGACGCCGAACCGTTCTCCGCGCTGGCATTCAAGATTGCAACCGACCCCTATGTCGGTAAGCTCTGCTTTTTCCGTGTCTATTCCGGCACCGTTGACAAGGGCACTACCGTGCTCAACTCCACGAAGGGCTGCCGGGAACGTCTGGGTCGGATCTTGCAGATGCACGCCAATCACCGTGAGGACTTGGAAACGGTCTATTCCGGCGATATTGCCGCCGTGGTCGGCGTGAAAAACACCACCACCGGCGACACACTGTGTGATGAAAAGCACCCGATTATCCTTGAGTCCATGCAGTTCCCCGAGCCCGTCATCCGCGTGGCGATTGAGCCGAAGACGAAGGCCGGGCAGGAGAAAATGGGCATTGCGCTCATGAAGCTGGCCGAGGAGGACCCGACCTTTAAGACGTATACCGATCAGGAAACCGGCCAGACCATCATTGCCG
Organism: uncultured Clostridia bacterium; assembly: GCA_946059285.1. The sequence goes on along the minus strand of CAMGMW010000134.1, from coordinate 846 downwards.
GTATGGGCGAGCTCCATCTGGAGATCATTGTTGACCGCCTGCTGAGGGAGTTCAAGGTCGAGGCCAATATCGGCGCCCCGCAGGTCGCCTATAAGGAGACCGTCCGCGGAAAGGCGGACGTGGATATGAAATATGCCCGTCAGTCCGGCGGTAAGGGTCAGTACGGTCATGTCAAAATCAAGCTGGAGCCGAATGAATCCGGCAAGGGTTATGAGTTTATCAACGCGGTCACCGGCGGTGCGATCCCGAAGGAATACATTCCTGCCGTGGATCAGGGCATCCAGGGCGCGATGACAGCCGGCGTGCTCGCCGGTTTCCCCGTGGTGGACGTAAAGGTCACTTTGTATGACGGCTCTTATCACGAGGTTGACTCTTCGGAACTGGCATTCAAGATTGCGGGTTCAATGGCGTTCAAGGAAGCCTGCCGCAAGGCACAGCCGGTCATTCTGGAGCCGATTATGAAGGTTAGCGTGATTGTACCGGAGGAATACACCGGCGATGTCATCGGTGATATTTCATCCCGCCGGGGCAATATCCTCGGCATGATCCCGAGAAACGGCTCCACGCAGATCGACACCAATGTCCCGCTTTCCGAGATGTTCGGCTATGCGACGGATTTAAGAAGCCGTACGCAGGGGCGCGGGCAGTATTCCATGGAACCGAGTCACTACATTGAACTGCCGAAGTCGATTCAGCAGGAAATTGTTGAAAAACGCGGTTCTTATTAAAAAATGTGCTTGCCAATATACGAAAAATAGTGTATAGTGGTATCATGCACGATAATGTGAACAATTTACCATTCATAAATCAAACAGGAGGATTTTTTCAATGGCAAAGCAGAAATTT
>CAMGMW010000133.1 GCA_946059285.1 uncultured Clostridia bacterium | reverse complement strand
CAGCAAGGGCAAATCATAGAATTGCGCAGTCTGCCGAATGGCCTGAACATAAACAGACAGCGGGGGACACGGGGTGGGTTTGCTTCCATCTCCAAGAGGATTTGTTTCATTTATGCGGTGGAGTGGGGTTAGAACAACAATCTTTGCTTGTGGATAACGCTTTAACAAGCTCTGAAATAGCACATGGCAAGCGCCAAAGAAGCTGTCTGCTGTGCGATCTTGAAAAGTGCCAAGTGGTGCATCACCGTGACCAAAGTCATTGGTGCCACCAAAAACAATGACCACATCGGCCATGGGATCCATCTCATTCACCCGTTGACAAAAATCTCTGTCTGTGATCGGATTGGGCGATGCAGAATTTTGCCTGGCAAATCGGGTACCTCCGATGCCGTAGTTTCGAGCAGCGGAAAGATCACATTTTCGCGCTAGAAGTTCAACAAATGTATTTTCTGCGCAAGTTGTTCCGCAGCCTTCAGTAATGCTATCCCCAAGAAAATTGATAGACAAGCCTTTAATGTTCATGTTATCGTCCTTCCTGTTTTGCGCGTTTCAATTGATACTGTTATTATACTATGTAGGTATATTTGTGTCAACTCAATTGACATATACAGGGAAAAATTATATAATAATTCTGGCAAGGCTCTGGATGCGTTACCTAAGTCATCGTTTTGGGGAGTGAATGAAATGCTACTTTCAATTGCAAATGCTCAATTATCAGCGACGATCGATACATTTGGTGCTGAATTGAAATCTCTGAAAAAACAAGTAAACGGAATGGAATTTCTATGGCAGGGCGATCCGGCAGTATGGGCTGATTCGGCTCCGTTTCTGTTTCCTGTGGTCGCACGGCAGTTGGATGATTTTTATGTATTAGGTGGCCAAACCTATACAATGCCTATGCACGGCTTCGCAAAGGACAGTGATTTTGAGTTAGTGGAAATAACTGACCGTTCCCTCACACTGTCGCTTGGTGCAAATGAGACAACGTACAAATGGTACCCGTTTCAATTCAGGCTGATTACCAGTTTTACGCTTGTGGATTCCCTGCTGGAAGTCAGCCATGAAGTAGAAAACCACGGATCCGTTGATATGCCTTTCTCTATTGGGGAACATCCCGGCTTTCGGGTGCCTATGTCAGAAGGAGAAGTTCTTTCAGACTATTACTTGGAGTTTTCAGCTAACGAAAAAGCAGAACGTTGGTATTTGGATGATGAAATCATCTGCGGTTCTGAACCTTGTTTGTCCGGCAATAAAATATTGATTACTACCTCAACATTTGACAGAGGGGCCCTGATTTTTAAGCACTTACAATCGGACAATGTTGCACTGCGCAGCAAAAACCACGAGCATAGCATCACAATGGATTTGCGAGGATGGGAGTACCTCGGCATTTGGGCAAAGCCCAGAGCGAATTATGTATGTATTGAGCCATGGAATGGTTTGGCCTCGTCGAAATGGTCCAGCCATGATATTTGGGAAAAAGAAGGCATTCGGCGGCTTGCGCCTGGAAAAAAAGAGATTTTTACCATGCGAATTGGCGTGAAGTGATATGTATTGTCTGAGCATAAAAACAGAAAGGACATAAAAAGTGGCGGATCCCTAAGGTAAGGGATCCGCCGCTTCCTGTGTAAAGAGGAATCACTATTTGGAGAATAAGCAGCTACAGAGCAGATCCCCCATCCCGCAGCAAAGTGCGCACTTCGGTGCCAGCGATGTCTTGCAGAGGAGTGTTTTGATGTAGCGAGACATAAGAGGCAACAACAGCAGCTTCACCGAGCTGGTTTAAATTCACCATAACGCGAAGGACACTGAAAAACAAACTTGCGCATAACGCTTGGCGGCACCGGTATTCCGCAGAGGAGGCGTTTTCCACTAGGTAATTTCGGATCCAAACGACGATGCCTATTTGGACTGCGCAGCAGAACGCAGTATTCATCAAACGGATGGCGGCGCAACAGTATGACCATGCGCATCTGCAATCTGATAGCGGTCAAACGGAATGTCAGGCTTGCAGGCGTAAAAACCAGAACCCCAAAGTCCATCCTCGCATCTATCCACAATGAGAAAAGATTGTTTGGAATTGTCCTCAACTAGAGGTTGCAGCCCCATGGGATGGAGGGGCGCATCCGGTTCACGGCAGCAACAGCCAAGATAAGCTGCTTCAATGTAGTGCGTTCCCCTGTAATAGTAACGCTCGTAGACATGACTATGACCGTAACTTACGCCATTCACACCATAGCGGCTGTAGATTTCTGCAAGTTCGGAACCGTAGTCGTCTGGGTATGTAACATTCTGTTTGGCGTCGATCGCCGGTGGGCAGAGCCAGTTCTGTACATCAGTACCCTTATTGAACAGATGCCAATGCTGGATCACCCATTTGAACGGTCTTTTAGTGTCGGCAAGATCTTCTGTGAGGAAGCGGATCTGCGGGCTTCCGGGGGCGATTGCGTCTGTCAGGCGCCAGCCGGGGTATTCATATGCGCCCCAGAGCGCCCAGCGGGAAATATGAAGCGAGACAATGTGCAGATCGCCATAATCTACACTATACCATCGTTTTCCGGCAAGAGAATAATTGCCCTCCGGATACAGCGGACGGAAGATCTGCATATAGATCGACCATGACCAGTTGCTGTCTTCCAGACTGAATTGTTTGTCTGTGCCGACGCGGAAATCATCTACCTCGTGATTGCCGGGGCAAAGAAATGTCGGACAGTACTGCATCAGTCTTGCACCGCCGCATTGCTGCATCGCAGGGAAAAATGCCCGCTTCCTTGCGCCGACATCTTGCCACGGCTCGTCAAGATCAATCCACTGATCGGCACGCCATGCATAAAATGCCGCATCACCGGAGTAAAGCAGAAAATCAGGCTGCATCGTCCCAATCAACCGAACAACGTCGTCGCAGGGCTGAAAGCCCTGAAGATCGCTTAGCTGCGCAAAACGAAATGGTGCGCCCGGTTTCACCGCGGTATGAAAGTCAAATATCCGGGTAGCTGTGCCGCCGCTGATGCAGCGGTAATAGATGCGTTCTGCACTGTTAAGGCCGCTTATGTGCGCGATACATTGCCACAGACGCATGGGTGGGTTCTCTTCTTTTATCTCGGAATAGCCATGTTCTGTGGCTGGCGCACGCAAGCCTATGATCTCAAAAACCTCCGCCTTGATGCGGCAGGGGAGAATGTGAGAGCGCCCAAATTCTACAAACCCTGGCTCTGGAATGCTTTGAAGCCAGCAAATGTTCATCTCTGTATCCGGGTGCAATGTGAGCAGATATGGCTGCGTGAGAAAAACATGTTTCATTTTTCGTTCCTTTCTAAAATGCACAGAGTAACCGGATGGAAAGATGCTTCAAAACGACTGATTATCTGCTGCAGGAGCTGTATTCGGGCTCTAATTCGCGGCCGGTCCGAAGCATATAGGGGATGAGCAGCAGATACAGGACACCCTGAGAAAGCAGCAAAACCGGAACGCTGGTGAAAGAAAAACCGCAGATGAAAAGAACTTGTTTTCCCATTGCAGCCACCACCCATGTACCGATGCTCATACCGAGCAGGCTGGCGGCATGCGTCAGAATCTGATAGAAGGAAAGATAACAGATTTGATCCTTCTCCGGCGTGGAAAGATAAATCAGATTTGCTTCGGATATTGAGGAGCCAAGAGAAAGAAAATTCTGAATCAGCTTTACAAGAAGCATGATAATCAGGTAATTCTCGTGCGTCATAAACGCATGGAGAAAAAGTGCAGGTATTGAAAAACCAATGGAAATTGAAAGTGTGGAGAAAGTGCCTTTCTTTTTCATCACTTTTCGCCATATAACGCTTGTCGGCAGAATAAACAAAACTTTGCTTAAATTGACTGCACTGATGAAGGAGTAACGGACGCGAACATCCTGTACAAGCCATGTGTCTATGACGGAGTTTATCAGATTGCTAATTAATGTAACCATAAAGTGCACGCCCATGGCAAGCGCAAATCGCCTGCACCGCAGCGGCATGACCAGTACCTGAACAAGAGAAGGGCGCTTCCGGTAACTATGCTGATAGACGGGTTCGGGAGGCTTCTGCATGAAATAGATGTCCAGCAAAGCAACAAAAAATGCAAGACAGCGGCAGGCAAGAAAAACAGTCAGACGTGCGCTTCCAGTTATGAGATCCGTTACAAAGCCGGCGGCAACCGCAAAAAAGCCGGAGAATGCAGTACTCACAAGCGTTGTTGCGGTAAAATAGCCGCTGCGTTCAAACTTGTCCACATACGGCATATGCCAGGCCGAATAGCCCGGGAGCGTAAGGGCGTTGAACATATTGGACAGAAGAACGATGAATATGAGTCCCATCATCCGGGCTTGTTCTCCGGTTATAATTAACGGAAGCAGACTGGTGCCAAGAATATTTGTAACATAGTACAAGCCTCGAAGCACCGTCAAAATTAGCCTGCGCCGCTCAACCCGCTCCAGAATGATCGGCGCAAGCAGCGAAAAGAGACTGGAAAAATGCGGAAGCAGCGTCAGAATGGAAATACCCAC
>CAMGMW010000132.1 GCA_946059285.1 uncultured Clostridia bacterium | reverse complement strand
ATGCACATTGCCGTGCAATTCGAACAAGGTGTCACTTTTTCACTCATATTAAACAGACGGTCGGGATGGATTCCTGTCGTTCTGTGCTGGAGGACTATCTCAAATCGTCAATAATCGGCAGGCCGGTGGGTTCGCCAGCTCAAATCTGTATCGCCCCATCAACGAAGATTACATCAAAGAATTGGCGTACATTTTGACCGAAGGCATGGATGGCGGCGGTGATGAGTACCGCACTACAGACAGCGTGGATTATCCCGCCCCAGACGGAGAAAGCTTTGCCTTTCCAACGGCGCAGGCTATCCCGGATCGAGTAAGGGAATTGGCTGCATTCTTGGCGGATCAGAGGGCGCACCCATTGATCAAATCAGCAGTCGCACAAGCATGGACGATGGTCGTAAGGCCTTTCTCCGAAGGAAATGAACGACTTGGGCGCATCCTTTCCAGCGTGATCCTCGTTCGGGCCGGATATACGTTTTTCGACGAGGTTAGCCTCTCTTCTCTGATTGCCCGCAAAGGGTATGGGTATTTCGATGCCATGGCCAATATCATGAGGGAAGAAAACGGCGGCGATCTGACTTACTTCTTGGAATACTATCTGGAACTATTATCCCGAGCGGTCGATGAACGCAGGTTGAGGATGAGCATGAAGGAAGAAGAGAACCGTGTGGCGGAGCAGGAAATGGCGCACACCCCCCTCTCAGCCTCGGTACCGCTGACAGGGCAAGATCCTGAGCCCGCAGTCGAGGAAGTGAGAGAAGAAGAGGAAAACCCTACGGCAGAGGGATCAGCGGAGTCCGCACCGGAATGGCAGGAGCTGATCGGAACTGATCCGCCCACGTTACCAATCCCGATTTGAAGCAGCGCCTGATCTAGGAGATAACAACCACAGAAAGAAACTGGCAGACCAATTTGGCCTGCCAGATCCTTATTGGGGAGCATTATACAGATACTTCTGTGCCGTCGTACAGCTTGAATGTAAGTAGGCCGTCGGGGTGGACTAAAACGCTATCGATCACTTCAAGCCATAGCCGCTCATCAAAATACTCCAGTGGCTGATCCAATTCCCGCAGGCGGAACATCATATTCCCGATCGCGTCCGCCTTGACTCGGCGCTCCGCCCGTTTCCGTTTCAAAGTGTTAATCCGCTCCTGGGCTTTATCGTAGCGCTCTATTAGGCTGTTGTACCGAGCATTGTATTCGTCTTGGTCAATAGCTGTGGAGCTGTTATCGTCCACGCATCTGCGGATCAGCTCTTCCACAATGTCCAACTCCTGCTGCAGCCCTTTGATTTCTCGGTCTATGTCGCTGCAGTCAGTAAGCACCGTTTGCATGCTCCGGCAGTCTGCAATCAGGGCCTCTCTGTCAGCAAGCAACTGATTAAAGGCTTCCAGGAACTTCGCTTTGATCGTCGCATCTGTAAGGTGGGGCGTGGTGCATTTATGCTCACCTTTGAATTTGTTATTGCACTGCCAGACTGTGTGACGATATTTAGTGGTGCTATTCCATACTTTCGGGCCGAGGTAATGGCCACAATCCGCGCAGATCAGGCGGCAAGAAAAGATGCTCTTACCGCTGTAAGTGCGACCGAGGATTTTTCGGCGGGCCATTTCTTCTTGCACCCGATCGAACAGCTGCGGGGCGATGATCGCCCCGTGGCTGCTTTCCACGTAATACTGCGGAACCTCGCCTTCATTTATCTTCGTTTTCTTCTGCAGAAAATCCACAGTGAAAGTCTTTTGAAGCCGCGCATCGCCCTTGTACTTTTCGTTTGTCAGGATACTTTCCACGGTGGCATCACGCCATACTTTTTTGCCTCCTGGAGTGGGTACGCCTTCTGCCGTGAGTTGCTTTGCAATGGCTTTCACCGTCTTGCCGCTCATGAAAAGGTTGTAAATATACTGCACCGTTTTCGCCTGTTCCGGGACCACCTTGGGGAGCCCGTCAGGGCCTTTTTCATAGCCCAAGAATTGCTTATAGGACATGGACACTTTCCCATCAGCAAAGCGCTTCCGCTGGCCCCAGGTTACATTCTCCGAAATGCTGCGGCTCTCTTCCTGGGCAAGGGAGGACATGATGGTAAGAAGCAACTCGCCCTTGCTATCGAAGGTCCAGATGTTCTCTTTTTCAAAATAAACCTCGCAGCCAGCGTCCTTGAGCTTTCGGATGGTTGTCAGGCCATCCACTGTGTTCCTGGCAAAACGGCTCACACTTTTCGTCACAATCAGGTCGATCTTTCCGGCGAGGGCAGCTTCGATCATCTCATTAAAGCCCTCGCGCTTTTTCGTGCTTAGGCCGGATATGCCCTCGTCAGAGTACACTTTTACAAACTCCCAATCGTCATGAGACTTAATGTACTGGGTATAGTAATCAATCTGCGCTTCATAGCTGGTAAACTGCTCGTCCTTATCTGTAGAAACCCTTGCGTATCCGGCCGTTTTACGGCGTGGCTTTAGGCCTAAGGGTTGCTTCAAATGGATGCTCTTTGTTGCGGGGATCATGGTTACACTAGGCATTCCGATTCCACCTTTCCTTTGCTTTTCGCGCTGCCATAGCCCGCATCTCCGGAGTCCACGATTCGGCGCGGGAACGGTCCTTCCATACGCGAGTCTCCGCTGTGCCATCTCGGTACTGAAGGAGCAACGCATTTTCATCCTGTGCCCGGATTTCCCTCAGGGTCGCGAGGTCTACGTCGGCGGTTATCGCTTCTAGCGTGGGCTCTGGGATCTGTTTTGATGGGCAGGCCGCTTTCCCCTTGGCGTTGTATGTGGAGCAAATCCAGACCGGCCCTGTAGTTACAATCTTCCTGCGATAGTTCTTCCCGCACTTGTCACAGACAATCAGGCCAGTAAATGGAAACTTCTCTTTCGTGTTGCGGGGATGGCTATGCTTTTTCGCCCGCCGCTCGATCTCGGCCTGAACCGCGTTAAAGGTCGCCATGTCAACAATCGCTTCATGGCTATCTGTCACCGCATATTTGGGAAGCTCACCTGTATTCATGATCTTCCGCTTGGTAATATGATTCTCGCTGAAGGTCTTTTGCAGGAGCAGGTTTCCTGTGTAGGTGATATTCCGGAGAATCCGCTGCACGCCGGATGTGTGCCACTCCATACCAAACCTGGTGACTATGCCGTCACGGTTCAGCTCATTCGCAATTGTCTGTATTCCTTTCCCGGATAAGTACTCCTCGTAAATGCGCCTGACTGTTTTGGCTTCCTCTGGTTCGATCACATACTTGCCATCCCTAATACGATAACCCAACAGAGTAGGATCATAGGGAATACCGGCCTCGAAACACTTTTTTATCCGCCACTTCTGATTCTCACTGGCGGAGCGGCTTTCTTCCTGAGCGTAGCTTGCCAAGATGGTGATCATGAGCTCGCCATCGGTGCTTATTGTGTGGATGTTTTGCTCTTCAAAAAAGACATCTACTCCCAGGTCTTTCAACTCTCGGATCGTAGCTAGCAGCGTCACGGTATTCCGCGCAAAGCGGGAGATGCTCTTCGTAATGACCAGATCAATTTTCCCAGCACGACAATCTGCCAAAAGGCGCTGAAAGTTCTTACGTGACTCCTTTGTTCCCGTCAGAGCCTCATCGGCGTAAACACCACAGTAAAGCCATCCAGGGTGCTTTTGTATCATGTCGCTGTAGTAACTGACTTGGGCGGAGAGCGAGTGGAGCATACTGTCTTTTCCCGTTGATACCCGGGCATAAGCGGCAACGCGAGGCACGTTTATTTGCCGCTTAGGCTCAAAATTGACCTTGGAAATCGTCCGGTCCATCTGCGTCACTCCCTTCGTTGTGTCGCATATTACCTCTGTTTTCGAGCACTATCAACGGATTTCGGCAGCATATAGTGGACAAATCTAAGCCGTGCCTTTTGGCAATAATTCTATCAATTTGGCCGTACTCTTTCTCGGTTATAACCCCATCAGAAAGCAGGGATGCAGCTAGTGACATGCTGGCCCTATAGGCAACCAGTTCAGCCTTATAATCAGCGTCCATCGGCCACCGGACCTTTCCGCTTTGCCCTGTCGGCACAGGACCGGGAGCAGTACTTACGGTTAGGGTTTCCCCGGATTTCAAATTCTTTTCCGCAGCATGGGCACTGCTTTGGATAATTGAGCTTGTGCCGAACCTGATCCCGGTGACTGTTCCAATATGTCATGCGGCAGCTATCCGAGCAGAACTGGCGCTGCCTGTGCTGCGGGACGCGCATGATGGGCTTTCCACAGCCTTTGCAAAGAGCTTTTCCGGGGGCCACAACGGGAAGCTCACTTTTATGCCTGTTGCAGTAGGCCTTTACTGTATTGGCCGAAATGCCAGTCAGCGTTGCGATCTTTCGATAGCCCAAACCTTGGGAGATCAATACTTGCACCTGCCTACTCTCTTCCGTAGTCATAAATGTCTCACCTCATACTACGGAGATTTTGGTGCCGTTTTGTTAACGTGTTTTGAGACAGAAAATAAAAAAAGCCCACCGCAGGCCGAAGCCTACGATGGGCGTGATGTAGTAAATATGCAGTTTCA
>CAMGMW010000131.1 GCA_946059285.1 uncultured Clostridia bacterium | reverse complement strand
CTATCCAAGCTGCCAAAATGATTATAACCAAGAGAACGATCCAACCTATGGTCAGTGCGCCATTACAGCGGCACTTGTTCATGATATGTTTGGCGGAACAATACATAGAGTACGAGTTTCCGGCGGTGGTACCCACTATTTTAATCAAATCAATGGTCACTATATCGATCTGACAAGTGATCAGTTCGACTTATATCATATTCCTTTAAAGTATGATATAAATGAACAAATAGCAAGAGAGTATTGCGGAAAAAACGCGGATACCTTGAAAAGGTATAAATTACTGGTAAAACTGATATACGATAGAATATCAAATAAATAGGCTGTTGATTTTGTGCCTGAAATCTCTGACTATTGCTGAAAGAAACACAGACTGAAAGTCGTTTTTCGGTCGTTCAACCTTGTCCGCCACATTTTGAATCAGCATATCGGTCTTGCGAGGCTTAAATTTTTCTTGATAATCAAAAAGATATTGACTCTCACGTTACGTCATAGTATATAATCGAGATCAAGGGAGGCGATCAAATGAAGCTGCACATCAGAGAATTTGCAAAACTGACGGGAGTGAGCGTGCGCACGCTGCACTTTTACGACGAAATCGGACTGCTGAAGCCGTCTTCTGTTGACGAACAGAACGGATACCGCTTTTATGACGAGGATTCCCTGACGCGAATGCAGGAGGTTTTGTTCTACCGTGAGCTTGATTTTCCTCTGAAAGAAATCCGGATGATTTTATCCTCTCCCGACTATGACAAACAAAATGCGCTGAAGAAGCAGAAGCATTTGCTGACGCTGAAAAAAGAGCGCCTGGAACGGCTCATTTCAGCTTTTGATGGCGCAATGAAAGGAGAAATTGTGAATATGGATGTTTTTGACAACAGTGAATTTGAAGCAAAGCGCGAGGAATACGCAAAAGAAGCCAAGGAAAAGTGGGGCGATACTACCGCTTACAAGGAAAGTACCGAAAAAACCGCAGACTATTCGGCGGACAAGTGGAAACAGGTAAACTCAGCTATGGACGAAAGAATTGCAGAATTTGCAGACTGCAAAAGGAAAGGCTTTGCTCCCGACAGCAAAGAAGCGCAGGAGCTTGCAAAAAAATGGCAGGATTTTATCACCGAGAATTACTACACCTGCACCAAAGAAATACTTGCCGGGCTCGGCGAGATGTACGTTGCCGACGAAAGATTCCTGCAAAACATCGATCGCCACGGTGACGGTACAGCGCAGTTCATGAGTGACGCAATAAAAGCATATTGCAAATGATCCCGCAGACGAAAAGCCGGAGCAATGACTTGCTCCGGCTTTTCCTGTTTTCTATGCTTTATCTTTCTTTGAAAACTGTTCAGCGTTTGGATATGCCAGAGGCTTTTGGGGTGATGGAACGGAAGGTCAGAGACACTTTTTTTATGCAATGGGTATCATCATTGGCATCCGGTTTCTTTTTTGTGAAAGTCTCTATTTGCAGGGGGGTGCCAATCCTTTTTAACAATATCAGGTTCTGCGTAATTCGGAAACGGTCGCTGCAGAGCCTGCCGCATTTTCCACTCCCTATTTTTTGATGAAAGGTCTGTGGAGGTGCAGCTGTTCGGTTGAGAGTATGCATCTTTTCATTATTCTACCATAAAAACCGGAGCAGTTACGCCTCGACTTTGATTTCTGTTTCGTTGAAATCATGTGATTGGTTGTAAATTCCTCGAGAATACATTGACAAATATCTATGTGTTGCATATAATATAGATGAAGATCGGTAGGAGGTGGTGAATATGGATCTTCATGAGAAAAAAATTGCAGTGATTTTCAAAGCGTTTTGCGATGAAAACCGCATTCGCATTCTGAAGCTGCTGCGCAGTGGTGAAAAATGTGCCTGCAAGCTGCTGGAGGAATTGAGTATCAGCCAGCCTACCTTGTCCCACCACATGAAGATTCTCTGCGATTCTGGCATCGTGGTTGGTCGAAAAGAGGGAAAATGGATGCACTACTCCATCTCTCCGGAAGGATCAGCGCTTGCGCTTCAATATCTGCAAGAACTCACAAAGGTCACTTGCTTGGATGAAGACAGGTCGTGTTGTGAAAAGTAATAAACGTTTCTACACGACTTGTTTAAAACCCTTAATATCGACATATTTCAATTTGACAATATTGAGAGGATTCTATGGATATAATAAAAAATGCTTGGGATTTCTTCCAAAATGAAATCCTTGGTATGAACTGGCTGAAGCGACTGATCGGCAGCATCGTGGAGGCCTGCGGGCTGGATACATCAAGCCGGTTTGGCGGCAGCATCCAGTTCTTCTTCTACGATGTGATCAAGATTATGGTTCTGCTGGGCGTATTGATTTTGATTATCTCTTACATTCAGAGTTACTTTCCGCCGGAGCGCACAAAAAAGATTCTTGGTCGCTTCCACGGTTTTGGCGCCAACTGTGTTGCGGCGCTTCTTGGGACCGTGACACCTTTCTGCTCCTGCTCATCCATTCCGCTGTTCATCGGCTTTACCCGTGCCGGGCTCCCGCTGGGGGTCACATTCTCTTTTCTGATCTCGTCGCCTATGGTGGATCTGGGCAGTCTGGTTCTGCTGATGAGTATTTTCGGCTGGAAGGTCGCCGTTGTCTATGTTGTGCTGGGTCTGGTGATTGCTGTTGCCGGCGGGACACTGATTGAAAAACTGCATTTGGAGAATCAGGTGGAGGAATTCATCCGCAACGGTCGCGCCATCGATGTTCCCCAGGAAGAACTGCGCTTCAAGGATCGTATGCGGTACGCCGGGGAGCAAGTGTTTTCCACAGCCAAAAAGGTCGCGCCGTATGTGCTGATCGGCGTAGCGATCGGGGCTGTGATCCACAACTGGATTCCTGAAGAATGGATTGTGAAGATTCTCGGCACCGGCAATCCCTTCGGTGTAATCATCGCTGCCATCGCCGGGGTTCCGATGTATGCCGATATTTTTGGCACAATTCCCATTGCAGAGGCGCTGCTGGCAAAGGGAGCGCAGCTTGGCGTGGTGTTATCCTTTATGATGGCTGTTACCACACTGTCCCTTCCATCCATGATTATGCTCCGCAAGGCGGTAAAGCCAAAACTGCTGGGTATCTTTATTGCAATCTGCACCGTCGGTATTATTACTGTTGGATACTTCTTCAATGCAATTCAACCTATGATTATTTAACGGAGGTATTTATGATGGCACTGTTTAACTTTGGAAAGAAAAAGGAAGAAGAAAAGAAAGCTCCTGCCTGCTGCTGTGGCAGCACAGAAGCAAAAGCGGAAGAAGCCGCTGGATGCTGCTGCGGCTCCGCTCCCAAGGCGGAAGAATCCTCGGTCTGCTGCGGCACACCCGTGGACGGTATTTGCTGCATCAAAGTCCTGGGCGCCGGCTGCAAATCCTGCCATGAGCAGTACGAGAATGCAAAGACCGCTGTCAAAGCGATGGGGCTGAACATTGAGGTGGAGTATATTACCGATATGGAAAGAGTCATGGGGTATGGTGTGATGTCTATGCCCGCTATCGTCGTCAATGATAAGGTTGTTTCCATGGGCAAGGTTCTGAAAGCGGCCGATGTGGAGAAGCTGCTCCGCAAGCACTGATATGAAAAAGGTTGCGTTCATCTGCGTCCACAATTCCTGCCGAAGCCAGATCGCAGAAGCATTCGGGCGGCATTTGGCAGCGGATGTGTTCGAAAGCTATTCCGCCGGGACAGAACGGAAAGACCATATCAATCCCGATGCTGTGCGTCTGATGAAAGAGCTGTATCACATTGACATGGAAGCCGAGGGACAGCACAGCAAGCTGCTGTCCGACCTTCCGCCGGTGGATGTTGTGGTGACTATGGGCTGCAATGTTCAATGCCCGTTCCTGCCCTGTACGTGGTGTGAAGACTGGGGACTGGAGGACCCAACCGGTCAGACAGATGAGGCATTTATAGAGACGATCCATCAGATCGAAGAAAAAATACTCCAACTGAAGAAGAAATTGAGCTAAAAAGAAGCCGATGCCGTGACTGATGTGTGATATAATGTAGGAAGAAACGATGAACAGGCGCAGAATTACGATTATCTGCCTCAACAGCGGCGCCCCCCCGGCATCGAACCTGCGCGTGAGGTGATTGTGCAGGCGCGCAAGGAATCATGCTCCGTTGTTAAACACCCCTCGGACCCGAGGGGTGTTCATTTGACCCAATATGGACCTTCGGGATAAAAATGGGATGCAACCGACGGCGAAAAAAAAGCAAGTAGATGGATGAAGGGTCCCTTACAAAAATGCAGGAGCTGAAAAAATGAAAGACAAAGAAATTGTTGCACTCTATTTCCACCGCTCAGATCAGGCGATTACGGAGACAAGTCGGAAATACGGCGCGTATTGCCGCAGTATTGCGGGCAATATCCTGCAAAACGACGCGGATGCAGACGAGTGCGCGAAGAACGCATCATTGCAACGCCTGCACTGGACATCCTGATTTTAAAGACAATTTGCTTGCGTATTGTGTCGGCATGTGATAAAATATATAAAATCTACCCTCCGCAATCGTGTGAAGAG
>CAMGMW010000130.1 GCA_946059285.1 uncultured Clostridia bacterium | reverse complement strand
GGACACACAAGCCGCGCCGCACAGCATCCTCGCGGTCAAGCGTATTCTGTACGTTCAGGATCTCGTCGGACTCCTGCTTTTTGTAGACGGGAATCTGCCAGAGAACAAGATGCAGCCCGGCCTTGTGCAGCGCATCCGCCATGCCTTTGGGGTCAGGCCATGGGGAATCCGAAAAATCGAAATCGTCATATTGGAGCGCAGCTCCGTCTGGCTTCGGTTGGTATTTTGCCCCGTTCCAGATATAAAACGTCGCTTCGTCGCTCCATGCCTCCAGCACCAGAATACTGGCCGGGAAATCGTGCTTTTTCAGGTTCTCGATCTGCTGCTCTGCGTCTTTTTGGCAATTCCAGCGATTTGCAGAGATCCACACGCCGAACGCCCATTCAGGCGGCAGGCCCGCCGTTCCGAACAGCTCCATATATGCGCTGACGATTTGCGCCGGTTCACCAGAAAAGGTCACAACGGGGGCAGATTCCGGCAGATCGATCGTCACAGAGTTCTCGTCAAAATGGAACGTTGTAGTTTCACAGGTATCAACATACAGACCGAATCCGCTGTCTGTCCAGAAGAACGGCGCCGGGCAATATGTTTTTTCACCTTGGAAGCAGAACTTTTCTTCCACCTGATTGACAACGACACGTCCTTTTTGATTCAGCGCGTCATATTTCTCGCCCATTCCGTATGCGCCTCGATAGGACAGGCTTACCGTCAGGACTGCGCCGTGACGCACAAGCTGCACATCGGTGCGCGGGCAGGATATATGTGCCGTGAATGCAGAACTTTCAAATCTTTGCATGGTTTACCCCTTGATACCACCGGCCATCATGCCGTTCTGGAAATACTTCTGCGCGAAGCAGTAAATGAGAATAATCGGGATCATGGAAATCAGGCTGCCTGCCATCAGGACGTTATACTCCGTTGCGAACTGGCCGTTCAGCGTCGAAAGGGCAATCGGAAGCGTCATTTTTGTCTTGTCTGTCAGCATAAGCAGCGGCCAGAGATAGTCATTCCAAGATTCCATGAACGTCGTGATCGACAAGGTCGCAAGCGTCGGCGCACAAAGCGGCAGTGCAACCTTGAAGTAAACCGTAAAGGTTGATGCACCGTCAATGCTGGCTGCATCCAGATAGTCGTTCGGGATCGTCCGCATTTGCTGAACGAGCAGGAACACGGCAAACGGGCGGAAAATGGACGGTAAAATGACGCTGGCATAGCTGTTGATCAACGACATTTTATTCATGACGACAAACAGCGGGATGATCGTGACCTGCGTCGGAATCATCATCGTTGCCAGAAACACCTTGAGCAGCAGATCAGCCTTTGGAAACTTGAGCTTTGCAAAAGCAAAAGCCGCCATAGACGCCGAGATCAACGTAATGAACGTGTAGGTCACGGAGATAAATAAGCTGTTCCCGATGGTGCTGAAGAACGGAAACTTTGAAAACACCTTCACATAGGAAGCAATCGTCGGTTCTTTTGGGATCCATTCGATTGGAATGCTCATAAGCGCGCCGCGCGCCTTGAGTGACGTGCTGACCATCCAGAGGAATGGAATGATCGCCAGAATTGCAATCAGAATGCCGACAACGTAATAGGCTACTGTGCCGATTTTTTTCTTATGCGTCATAATTCACCCACCGTTTCTGTCCGCGCATCTGAATTGCTGTGCAAACCATGATAATCAGGAACAAAATCCAAGAGAACGCTGAAGCGTAACCCATCTTGAAATAGCGGAAGCCGTACTTATAAATACGCTCTACCATAACCTGAGTTGCCCCGTTCGGGCCGCCGTCCGTCATAATCATGATCTGCGGGAAAAGCTGGAACGAGTTAATCAGGCTGACGATCAGAACGTAGAAAATCGCCGGTGTGAGAAGCGGCAGCGTGATTTTCCAGAAGCGCGTCCAAGCGCCTGCGCCGTCAATTTCTGCGGCTTCATAATAGGTTCGGTTGATGCCAACCATACCGGACAGAAGAATCAGGCCAAAGAAGCCCATGTCTTTCCATACGGACACCAACACGATTGCGGGCATCGCCCATTTTTCGTCCAGCAGCCAGCCGGGGCCCTCAATCCCAAAGAAAGCAAGGATGTTGTTCATAGCACCGTACTGCGGGGCCAGAATGCTTTTCCAAATCAACGATGCCGCGACCCAAGAGGTCAGGACCGGAATATAGTACAGTACGCGGAACACACCGACGCCGCGCCGCTGCTGTGACAGAAGCGATGCAACAGCCAGTGATACGGCCATCATAAGCGGCAGATACAAAACGATATAGGTCAGCGTGTTTTTTAAGACCTTCCAAAATTCCTGACTTGTCAGAATCGCCTTGTAATTATCAAGGCCGATAAAATGCTCCTGCATGAAACCATCCGCAAACAGTCGGTCAAGACCATTCCAGTCTGTCAGGCTGATGAAGATAGAAACGACCATCGGTGCCAGATAAAAGATTGCCAGACCGATGAGACTGGGAAGCAAAAACGGCGACGCTCGCAGCAGACCCTCTCCACCCGGCTTTTTCAGCCGAGGCCCAGTTTTACTTGTTTTCATCTGTCTGCCTCCTTTATCTTTGGCAAAGCCGCACAATTGCGTCTGCGGCCTTCAGCGGATCTTTTGTCCCAATCCTTCGGTTTGAAACATTTGAAATACATCCAGTATTCCTGCATATTTCAAATCTCGGCTTGGAACAAAATCTTCCGCCGAATGCACTTGTCGAATTGTACGGCTTTGCCCTAAAAAGGCGGACGCATAAGCGCCCGCCAAGAAAGTTGTTAGCCAAGGGTGATCTGTGCTTCGCAGTCAGCCTGCGCTGCATTCAGAGCGTCGGTGACAGTCATGGTGCCGTCAGCCGCTGCGGAGAGATACTGACCGATAATGTCGCTCATGAGGGCATAGTCCTCAATGACAGGCGGCATGACCAGATAATCAAGGCTCTCGAAAACAGCCTTGCGGTTGTCAGGAGGCGTGATCTCCAGATAGCTGGACAGAGCGTTCAGATCCTTGAGTGCAGGCAGATCCCAGCCAGCCGCGAGACGAATATCAGCGGATTCGGTGCTGGAGGTCAGCCATGCCAGCCACTCGGCAACTTCTTCCGGGTGCTCAGTTTCGGGGTTCATAACAACGCAGTTGGAGAAGAAGTGGGTAGCTTTCTGCGTGCTGCCCGGCTCAACAGCGATGTCCCATGCGAAATCGCAGTTTTCCGTAAAGGTCTGGAATGCCCAGATGCCGGTGGGGATCATGCCGAGACGACCGCTCATGAACATATCCCAGTCGCCCATGCCGCCCTGCTGGACGGAGTTCGGCTGCACGTTGCTGACCAGAACGCGGTCAACAAGCGTCTGCGCTGCCTTGATATTTTCTTCGGAGTTGATCGTGAACTGCGTCTTATCCTCGTTCAGCAGGCTGCCGCCGTACTGTGCAACGACCTTGAAGAACTCGTTGTAGGTGATCGGCTGCCAGATACCGAAAATATCGTCGCCCAGCGCGCGAATCTTTTCAGCAGCATTCTGAACATCATCCTGCGTCCAATCATCCGTCGGATATGTAACGCCAGCCTGATCGAACAGATCCTTGTTGTAAATCAGGACGACATTGGAGAAGCTCTCCGGCAGGCCGTACTGCTTGCCATTCACATTGAATGCGCCGAGTGCGGTTTCGTTCAGACCGGAAAGGTCCTGACCGGTGATCTCTGCAAGCAGGCCTTTGTTTGCATAGGCTGCGAAGTTCTCGATGTTCAGCTCGTAGCAGTCAGGCGCGGTGCCGCCAGCAACACGGGTCTGCATCTGCGTGAAATAATCATCGTAGCCGATCGTTTCAACTTCGATCTTGATGTTCTCATGGGTGGCTTCAAAGGCTTCGACCATTTTCTGAAGCGTTTCCTCATTGCCGCCAGACGAATTGAAGTTGCAATAGGTGATCGTCACGGGCTCTGCCGGGGTTTGGGCTGCGGCATCATCCGTCTTTGCCGGTTCCTCAGTCTGCTGAGTATCGGCGGGGGTGGTCTGTTCGCTGTCGTTCGATTTTGTGTCAGTGGCTGCGGGTGCGCAAGCTGCAAACACCATCAGCATGGCAAGAACCAGTGCAATCAGCGAAAAAATCCGGGTCTTTTTCATTGTTGTTCCTCCTGTAATGTTGATTTTTTCGCCCTTCTCGCTTAGAATATAGAGTACGGGAAGGACTTTCGCAGAGTTTCTTTCCTGCGGTCTGTATCGTCTCGTCAAAGTAGATGCAGGCCGCTTTTTTACGCCTTGCGGCGTGAAAGACAATTAAATAGTGCGGACGGATTCGCGCTCCACAAGCTGGAGCGGCAAAATTTCCTCCTGTTTTGTCAGCGTCGGATCTTCAATGTGCTTGAGCAGCAGCTCAACGGCTTTCTGACCTTTCAGTGAGATCTGCTGCCGGACAGTTGTAAGTCCCGGCGTCAGATATTGTGAAACCTCCAGATCATCAAAGCCAATCACAGAGAAATCCTCCGGCACACGCAAGCCTTCTTCATATAGCCCACGGATGGCGCCGATCGCCAGAATATCCGCCGCGCAGACGATTGCCGT
>CAMGMW010000129.1 GCA_946059285.1 uncultured Clostridia bacterium | reverse complement strand
GAAATGCAGAAATATTACCGACCGCCGCAGGGCATCTATTCCGAAGAAAATCTGAAGATGGCAAAGGAATTGGGATATAAAACGGTTTTTTGGAGTCTTGCGTATGTGGATTGGCTCAGAGACGATCAGCCGACCTCTGAAAAAGCGTTTTCAAAGCTGATCCCGCGTATCCACAACGGCGCGGTCGTGCTGCTTCACAGTACCTCCACTACCAACGCGGCAATTCTGGATGATCTGCTGACACGTTGGGAGGATCTGGGATATCGCTTTGGCAGCATTGACCAGTTGTTTGCGCAAAGCTGATTTTTTTCTTTCAAGCCGTCACCGATTTGAGCCTCTGTCATAACATGGAATGAGCAAAGTGCTCATAACTTAAACGGGAGGTTCCTGAATATGAATTGCAATAACGGTTTTGGTGGCTGCTGGTGGATTATCATCCTCATCCTGTTGTTCTCCTGCTGCGGAAACGGCTTCGGCTGCGGCGTAAGCACTCAGAACAACTGCGGCTGCGACAACAACTGCGGCTGCTGCTAAGCATTTTTCCGGGCGGAGGGGAATTTCCCCCTCCGCTTTTTGCGAAAAGCGCCGCCTTAGAGAAGTACTTGAAAAACAGTGAAGCATCCGTATGGCTGGATTCATACGGATGCTTTTTCTATCGCTGGTTATACGAATCTACCGGCGGAGAATGAAGCTCCGAGGTCGACCGCCGCTTCCGTTGGAAGAGCCTAGAAGTGCACCCTTTCGCTTCAAAAGGCTTCCCTCTTATTGCAACACCCTATAACACAACCTCCACTTGGTAACGATCATCAATCAAAATATAATTACACCCATACTTCCTGCACATCTCAAAATGATATCTGTTGTCCTCAAGTACGGTTTCCTTTGTACACCATGAATCGTCAAGCCGTGTTTCGATCGCGCCGGCATACTTCTTGATATCGTTAAAGTGTCTCGTGATATACGCTTCGGTCATCACAAGGCAATAGTATTTTATCTCCGCCAAATACGCTTCGTCAAAGTCCTTCTTCCAGTCAAAAGGAATGTAGCCGCCTTCGATTACGAGGTTTTGATGATTCTCGATTGCGGTTTTAACCATTTCCTTGACGATTGGCCAGAGATAGAACTGCAGTTGCTCATCGTCTTTTGGGGTTAATCGTGTGTTTCCGCTTCGGATAAGCCCCATTTTCAACAGGTCAATAGATAGATACGGATATTTATACTTTTCCAGAATTTTTTGTGCCAAAACAGTCTTTCCAGTGTGCGATGCACCTGCAATCAATACAATCATGTTTCCTGTTCTCCTGCGTTTTCAAGGCTCAATGCCGTCACGATGAAGCATTTCGCTTCACCGTTGATTATATGATAGAAATGTAAAAAATTCTACCATCTTTACAAAGAAATGCCAGAACCGGTTGAACATCTTTGCGGCGGTTCTCTCCATATACAGATTACGGCTTTCCTGACCTGGATTTCTATCATTTTTGATACTGTCTTATGCCGCTGCATTCCTCCGTTTTTGTGCATTTCGCGCCATGATAGTGCTTGACAGTTTTTCCTTTGAGAGGTACTATATATGCGTTGTGTTTTTGAGAGACACAAGATGTTGTATGGCGGAAAGCGGAGGAAGCATATGGCAGTGAAGATGATACAAAAACGTGACGGACGAATGGTAGCATTTGATGTGCAGAAAATTGCCAATGCAATCAGGAAGTCCTTTGATGCGTCCGGGTATGAGGGGTTCGATGAAACTGCGCTGGTTCTGGCACAAAAAATAGAGAAGATTTTGGAGCTGGAGGGCGGCGAGCCGGATGTGGAACATGTGCAGGATCTGGTGGAGCAGCTTCTGATGCGGGAGGGCTACGGTCAGACTGCAAAAGCATATATCCTTTCTCGAGACGAGCGGAACCGTGCGCGGCAGGTCAACTCTCATCTGATGCGGAAATTTGAAGAGATTACCTTCAAGGATGCCTCCGAATCGGACATTAAGCGGGAAAACGCCAACATCGATGGCGATACCGCCATGGGCACCATGCTCCGCTACGGCTCCGAGGGCGCCAAACAGTTTTCCGAAATGTATTTGATGCAGCCGGAATATGCCACAGCGCATGAGCGGGGCGATATTCATATTCATGATCTTGACTTTTACGCTTTGACCACTACCTGCTGTCAAATTGATCTGCTGGAACTGTTCCACGGCGGCTTCTCCACGGGACTTGGTTTTCTCCGGGAGCCGCAGTCAATCTCATCGTATGCGTCGTTGGCGTGCATTGCCATTCAGTCAAACCAGAATGACCAGCATGGCGGTCAAAGTATTGTCAATTTTGACTACAGTATGGCTGAGGGCGTCAGAAAAACCTATCGTACCTTATATCGGCAGAATCTTGGACGGGCATTGGAACTTCTGTGCGAAGTGGAACCGACGGAGGCGCAGCTTAAGGGCTTTGCAAAACAACTGGCAGACAAGGGACTGTATCCCGCGCTGGAAACCGGCGCTGCCTACTACGATGCAGAGGCGTGGATTTTAAAGGCGGCCTTCGGCTGCGTGGAGGATCAGATCCGCAAGGCGCAGAGGTTTGCCGAGCGCCGTGCGGTACAGGAGACAGACCGCGCTACCTATCAGGCGATGGAGTCGCTGATCCACAACCTCAACACAATGGAATCCCGTTCCGGCTCACAGACACCGTTTTCCTCCATCAATTACGGCATGGACACCTCGCCGGAGGCACGGATGGTGATGCGGAATCTGTTGCTTGCCACTGAGGCGGGACTGGGCAATGGGGAAACGCCGATTTTCCCGATTCAGATTTTCCGTGTCAAAAAGGGCGTGAATCTTGATCCGGGCGATCCGAACTACGATTTGTTCAAGCTGGCATGCCGATGCAGCGCAAAGCGCCTGTTTCCGAACTTTTCTTTTCAGGATGCGCCGTTCAATCTGCAATACTACAAAGAAGGGCACCCTGAAACGGAAATCGCTTATATGGGCTGCCGAACCCGCGTGGTGGCGAACAGCTACGATCCCACCCGTGAGATCACGGCACGCCGCGGCAACCTTTCTTTTACCTCCATTAATTTGCCCCGCTTGGCGATCCTTGCCAACGGCGATCTGGAGAAGTTCTATCACTCTCTGGATGAAATGCTGGATCTTGTGGTGGGACAACTTCTGGAACGGATGGAAATCCAGAGCCGCCGCCATGTGCGGAACTTTCCTTTCCTGATGGGACAGGGTGTCTGGCTGGACTCGGAAAAGCTGGGACCGGACGACGAGATTCGCGAAGTCATCAAGCATGGGACGCTTTCCATCGGCTTCATCGGACTTGCCGAGTGCCTGAAAGCGCTGACCGGAAAGCACCACGGAGAAAGTGCTGAGGCACAGAAGCTGGGTCTTGAGATCATCGGCCGTATCCGCGCCAGAGCGGATCGGGAATCTGCCGAGCGCCATTTGAACTTCTCCTGTGTCGCAACGCCGGCAGAGGGGTTGTCCGGACGGTTTGTCAAGATGGACGCAAAACGCTTCGGCGTGATGGAAGGCGTGACGGATCGGGAATACTACACCAACAGCTTCCATGTACCGGTGTATTACCCGATCACCGCGTTTGAAAAAATCCGTCTGGAAGCGCCGTATCATGCGCTGACAAACGGCGGACATATCTCCTATATTGAAATGGACGGCGATCCGCTGAACAATTTGGAAGCCTTTGAAAAGATCGTGCGCTATATGGGAAGCTGCGGCATCGGATACGGCTCCATCAACCACCCGGTAGACCGCGACCCCGTGTGTCGGTATAACGGCATCATCGGAGACACCTGCCCCAAGTGCGGTCGCATGGAGACGCCCGATCAGCCGTTTGAGCGGATCCGCCGCATTACCGGCTATCTTGTCGGCACACTTGACCGCTTTAACAACGGCAAGCGTGCCGAGGAGCGGGACCGCGTGAAGCACGGGGTGATTGAGTGATGCGAATCGCGGAGCTGGTCAGCGAATCCATCGTGGACGGACCGGGGCTTCGGTTGACGATTTTCGTGCAGGGCTGTCCGCACCGCTGCCCCGGCTGCCACAACCCGCAGACACATTCCTTTGACGGCGGCAGGGAAGTGCCAACCGAGGAAATCCTTGCGCTGCTGGACGCCGACCCGCTGCTGGATGGGGTGACATTTTCCGGCGGCGAACCGATGTGTCAGGCGGGGGACTGCGCGGCGCTTGCAGAGGCAGCAAAGGAACGCGGACTGAATGTCTGGGTGTATACGGGGTATTCTTATGAACAGCTTCTGCAGGAGTCAGATCCGCAGCGCCTGCGTCTGCTTGCCGCGGCGGATGTGCTGGTGGACGGACCGTTTGTGCAGGAGAAACGTTCGCTTGAGCTGCACTGGCGCGGCAGCAGCAACCAGCGGGTCATTGATTTAAACGGAACCCGTGCCTCTGGCAATGTCATTAAGTTCGTGGAATGATCCAAGGAAAATGAGCAAGAAAAGAGTGCATCCGGTCGCGAGCAAATGCGGCGGGATGCACTCCTTTCTGCAAAGAGAACATGACAAAAGCGGAATTCGCAAAAAAAC
>CAMGMW010000128.1 GCA_946059285.1 uncultured Clostridia bacterium | reverse complement strand
AGATTACAGCGCCTCCATGGTAATCACAGGGCAATCATGCCGGGCAGAATACAGCGCCGCCTCGTTCAGCAAATTGGCGAGGTCCGCGCCGGTAAAACCACCGGTAGACCTTGCAATCACTTTCAGGTCCACATCGTCCGACAGGAGCTTATCTTTCGCATGGACGCGGAGAATTGCCTCTCTACCCTTGACGTCGGGCGCGCTGACATAGATCTGGCGGTCAAAGCGACCCGGTCGGAGCAGCGCGGGATCGAGAATGTCCTGACGGTTGGTTGCCGCCATGACGATCACGCCCTCATTACTGCCGAAGCCGTCCATCTCCACCAAAAGCTGATTCAGTGTCTGCTCACGCTCATCGTGTCCGCCGCCGAGACCGGCGCCGCGGCGGCGACCTACCGCGTCGATCTCGTCAATAAAGATGATCGAGGGTGCCCCCTTCTTTGCCTGCTCAAACAGGGCACGCACACGACTTGCACCGACGCCTACATACAACTCCACAAAGTCGGAGCCGGAAATCGAAAGCAACTGTACATCCGCCTCCCCCGCGACTGCTTTGGCAATCAGGGTCTTTCCGGTGCCCGGAGGTCCCACCAGGAGCACGCCCTTGGGGATCTTTGCACCGATTCTGCGGTATTTCTGCGGATCGCGCAGGAAATCCACAATTTCCTCCAGCTCCGCCTTTTCTTCCTCCGCGCCCGCTACATCCGCAAATGTAACCTTTTGATTGCCTGCACCGATGCGGATATTCGCACGTCCGAATTTCATGGCGCTGTTGCTTCCGCTGGCACGCGCCATCAGGAAGTACATCACAACGATCAGGACGATCATCACAAGCAGGTACGGCAGCATTTGCAGATACCACGGTGTTTCCTCGACGGGAACATAATTATAGCTTTCCAGCTTTCCGCTCTGCCTTTGCTCAGCGATGGTTTCCCCCAGGTCCTCATAGAACAGGCTCAGGCTGGCAAGCTCATGCTCGACCACCGTCTCGCCCTCGTAGGGCACGTTCAGTTCCATCGTTACAATGCCGTCTTCCAGCACAAAGGACTTGACCTTGCCTTCGGAAAACAGAGCGCACATCTGTGAATAGTCTACCTGTTTTGCGTTACTTCCGCCGAACAGGCTGAGACACAGCATCAAAATCAGCCCAAATACCAGCGCATAGATCACAACGGTAAACAGTTTTGAACGGTTGCTCAAGGTATCTCTCCTTCTACTTGGAATAAACTTCCGGCTTCAAAACGCCGATGAAAGGAAGGTTGCGGTAGAATTCCTGATAATCCAGACCGTAGCCTACCACAAATTCATTTGGGATTGTGAAGCCGATATAGTCAGCAAAGACATCGACCTTGCGGCGTTCCGGTTTATCGAGAAGCGTGCAGATTTTCAAAGAGGCGGGCTCCATTTCGAGCAGATGGTTCCGCACGAAGTGCAGCGTCAGACCGGTATCAAGAATGTCTTCCAAAATCACCACATGTCTGCCGCGGATATCGCAGGAGACATCTTTCAGCATCTTCACGGAGCCGCTGGTGGTGGTACCGGAGCCATAAGAGGACACTGCCAAAAATTCATATTGGCAGCGGATTGGCGTTGCGCGCACCATGTCCGCAAAAAAGTTCACTACGCCCTTCAGCACGCCTATGAAAATCGGCTCCTTGTCCGCGTACTCAGCGGCGAGCTGTTTCCCCAGCTCCGCGATCCGCGTCTGAAGCTGCTCCTCAGAAATCAGAACGTGCTCGATGTCTTGTGTCATGTTACATCTCCTCTTTCTCTAATTGTATGATGAGGGCAGGCTGCCCTGCCACCGGACGACTGAAAAAATCAACGCCGAGTCCTTCCACTGCGAGGACTCGTTCCTCCGTTGCCAGCACTGCAATCCGCTCCCGCCGCATTCGGGGGATTTTCCGGTCGATCAGCAGCTTTTTCAGCCGCACAGTATGTTTACCGTCGAGCGACAGCGTATCGCCGGTCCTGCGCGGGCGGAGGAAGATAACAGGTTGTTTTATCATATCATATTTTATGGTAAATTGAAACGGGGTATTTGCAGTTTTTTTAAATTTTTCCTCTATTCTGCACGTCACGCATAATCCCAGCTCGGGAATGCGCGTAACACCCGCCGGTTCCAGTCGAGTCTCGGGGAATGCTGTCGGTAATTTCCGCTCAATGGTGATGCAGTCATACACCCGGCAGACCGTCAGCCCGTTCGGAAGAGAAAGCTGCGCAGAGGGCGATCGTGCCGCAAGCAGCCGTTGCAGCGCCTCAATATGCACGGAAGTGACGTTGCAGGGGCTTTCCTTACGCAGTGCAACCCGCAGCGCGCGTTTTTGCAGCACGTCCGGAGCCTCCAGCAGCGTTTGGCAGTGCCAGCCGGTCTCCCGTGCCGCCCGATCCAGCAGCTCCTGCGCCAGCGAATCCAGCAGGGAATCCTCCGCCCGCAAAAGCGCAGACTGCTCTGTCAGCCGTTCGGCAAGCTCCGGCATTTCCAGCTTCAGCAAAGGCATGACCTGATGGCGCAGCCGGTTGCGGCGGCAGTCATCCGCCGCGTTTGAGGAATCTTCCACCCACATGATGCCTTCTTGCCGAAGATAGTCTGTGATCTGCCCGCGTGTGACGCACAGCAGCGGACGGATATACCTTCCGCGCCGCGGCGGGATGCCGCACAGTCCACGCAGCCCTGCGCCGCGCAAAAGATGCAGCAGCACCGTTTCCGCGTTATCATCCGCGGTATGCGCCGTAGCAAGCTTGTCACAGGGCAGTGTTTCAAAAAAAGCATAGCGCAGCCGACGAGCCGTTTCCTCCACGCCGGAGGCAGTATATGCATCGGCAGCCGCAGTGCCGACCGTCAGCTCGATACCGTGCTCAGCACAGAAGGCACGGACAAACGCTTCGTCTCTGTCAGACTCCGCGCCGCGCAGGCGGTGATTGAAATGCACCGCACAGACCGAGATGGAAAGCTCCTCCCGCAGGGAATGCAGGCACCACAGCATTGCCATGGAATCCGCACCGCCGGAGACGGCGCACAGCACGCGGTCACCGGCCGCAATCAGTCCCTCGCGGCGACACCACGAAAGCACCTCAGCCCTCATTATGCCTCCACTCTCTGTCTGCGAAGGTAGTAAACTGCGGCAGCCACTGCAGTTCTACCGTTCCGGTCTCTCCGTGGCGGTTCTTCGCCACGATGCACTCGGCCAGGTTCTGCTTTTCGGTATCCTTGTTGTAATAATCCTCGCGGTAGAGGAACATGACCTCGTCCGCATCCTGCTCAATGGCGCCGGATTCGCGCAGATCGGACAGCATCGGGCGCTTATCCTGTCTGCTTTCATTGGCGCGGGAGAGCTGCGACAGGCACAGCACCGGCACATTCAGCTCCTTTGCCATGATCTTCAGGGAACGGGAGATATCAGAAACCACCTGCTGCCGGTTTTCACCGCTGTAGCTTTTGCCGCCGGCGGAGACCATTAACTGCAAATAGTCAATGATGACCAACGCCAGATCGTCGATCCGGCGGCATTTGGCGTTCATTTCCGCCACCGTCAGCGATGGATTGTCGTCGATGCGCAGGTCCGTCTGTGCCAGCGCGGAAGATGCGATGCCAATCTTGCTCCACTCGTCCACGGAAAGCTGACCGGTTGTCAGTTTCTTCAGGTCGACGAAGCTTTCATTGGAAATCAGGCGCGTGACAAGCTGCTGCTTGGACATTTCCAGTGAGAAAAATGCAACTGTCTTTTTCGGGTTCTTTTTGGCGACATTTAACGCAAGGTTCAGCGCCATGGAGGACTTGCCCATGCCCGGACGGGCGGCAAGCAACACAAGATCCGACTTATTCAGACCATTGATAAACTTATCCAGATCGCGCAGACCCGTGGAAAGCCCGGAGATATCGCTGCCGGATTCCGATAACTCCGTCAGACGGTCAAAAACCTTGAGCAGGATCGTTCCGATATGCTCCAGGGATTCGTTTGTGTTGCCGCGGCGAAGCGCATAGATGCGTTTTTCCGCTGCCTCCAGAATATCCTGCGCAGAGCCGACGCCCTCATAAACCGTTTCAACGATCTCCGAGGCCGTCTCTGACAGACGCCGCAGCAGCGCCTTATCATGGACAATCAGCGCATATTGCTTAACGTTCGCAGCCGTAGGGGTAATCTCCATGAGCTGCATCAGGTACTTCGTGGAACTTTGCTCGTCGTACACACCGCGTTCACGCATTTTATCCAGCACGGTTACCGGGTCGATGACCTGAGAATAGCTAAACATCTCATAGATCGTCTCGTAAATATCGCGGTTGGTCTGCAGATAAAAGTCCTCCGGGCGCACGATGCCCACCACATCGCTGACGCAGCGGCTGTCAATGAGCATGGAGCCGAGCACGGACTGCTCCGCCTCCAGAGAGTGCGGGGCCTGCCGTGAAAACAGATCCTCTGTGGGCATGGGTGTTCCTCCCCTTGTCTCTTGATTGGGTGGTTATACTAGTTCTTGATAAGAAGCAGCTTTTTTAGCGCCGCAAGCTCGTCAAGAACTTATGAAACGGCTTTTGCGGCGGTCTGCCGCAAAAGGGCGACGCAAA
>CAMGMW010000127.1 GCA_946059285.1 uncultured Clostridia bacterium | reverse complement strand
ACCGGCGCGGCGGAGGATTCGGTTGGGACCTCTTCAGAGGAGGGCTCTGCCGGTACCTCCTCGGAGGATCCCGCGGTCGATTCCGTGGTTTTCTCGGGATCGTGTGACGTGGATTCCGAAGCGTCATTCATCGGCGCTACGGATGCACAGGCGGATAACAGCAATACCAGACTCAGAACCAAGCATATCTTTCTCATGTCTTTTCTCCAATCATTCTTTTTCAGCGCAATGCGGCGATTGCCGCAGGCAGTACTCTGCAAAATGTTAAAATTTCTTCCTGTGTCGTCTCTGCCGAGAGGGAAACGCGAATGGAGCCGTCGATCAACGCCGGATCCAGACGCATCGCCTCCAGAACATGACTGCGGTGCCCTTTGCTGCAGGCGGAGCCTGCGGAGACATAGATGTCTCGATCCTGCAGCGCGTTGATCAGACCCTGCGAGCGCACTCCGCGTACGGACAGATTGATGATATGCGGCGCATCCTGAGCACCGAGCAGCGTCACGCCTTCCATTTGTGAGAGCCGTTCCCGACATAGCTCTTTCAGACGGTTTTGCTCTGCGATCTGCTCCATCCGGCGGTCCAGCTGAGCGGCGCATGCCGCACCAAAGCCGGCAATCAGCGGCAGCGATTCTGTGCCGCTGCGCAGCCCGCCCTCCTGTCCGCCGCCATGCAGATAGGGCGGCAGATTCAGTCCCGGACGGATATACAGCGCACCGATGCCTTTTCCCGCGTGGATCTTATGCCCGGAAACAGAAATCAAATCCGCGCCCAGCGTCCGCGCCCGGAACGGGAGCTTAAAAAAGCCCTGTACTGCGTCAGTATGAAACAGAGCGTTGGGCGAGAGCCGGTGGGTCAGCTTTGCCATTCGCTCGATTGGCATGACGGCGCCGGACTCGTTGTTGACCATCATGACGCTGACAAGGATCGTGTCCCTGCGCAGCACGGCTTGCAGTGACTCAACGCTGACGCGCCCCTGCGCGTCGGTCGGAAGATAGGTGACCTCAAAGCCCCGTTCCTCCAGCTTTTTCATTGGATGCAGTACCGCGTGATGCTCCGCGGCGGTCGTCACGATGTGTTTTCCCCGTTTACCCAGCCGCTCTGCGGCGGAAAAGATCGCCCAGTTGTCCGCTTCCGTACCGCAGGAGGTGAAAAACACCCGCTCTGTCTCCGCGCCCAAGGCTTCTGCGACGCTCTGCCGTGCCTGTCGAAGAAGTCTTGCGGCATCGATACCGAAGCGATACTGCGCACTGGGGTTGCCCCAGTCGGTTGTAAGCGCTTTTGTGATCGCCTCGACTGCCGCGGCACAGGGGCGGGTCGTGGCGGCATTGTCCAGATAGATCATGTCTCCTCCTCCGGCATCCAAGTCATTTGATTGTAGGCAAGCGGCTTGAAGCCGAGTCTTGCATAAAGCACGGTGGCGCGGGTATTTTCCGGCTCGACTTCCAAGCGGACGCGCCTGATGCCCTCCTGCTTTGCCGCGTCAAGCAGGAAACGGAAAAAGCTGCTGCCAAAGCCCCTGCCGCGGGCGACTTCGCGCAAGTAAAGCTCTTCGAGCCACAGCTCCATGCCGCCTGCCTCGTGCGAGAATTTGATCGATAGCAGTGCATAGCCGACAGGCGCTTCCTCATCTTCAATCAAATATGCCCGCTGCATGGAGTGCGCGGAAAACAGCTCGTCCAGCGTCGTGTTGTGAAAACGCTGCGGAACCGGATGCAGTACGGCATCCGAGGCGTAGAATTCGGAAAACATGGTATTTAGGATGGTACGGTCGGTATTTTTTGCGATTCTAATCATTGATTTCTCCGTTTCGTGGGTAATAAGGGTATGCCGGGATGACGCTTCCTCAGCATTCCATATTTCGCGGCGTATAAAGCGGGCAGCCCCGCAGGGGCTGCCCGAAGAATCATTTCTTGCCGATTGCCTCGCGGATTTTTTCACAGATACCCTCGGGTGTGAGCTTATATGCCTCGAGCACCGCAGCCGCCGTGCCGCTTCTGCCGAATTCATCCTGCACGCCGTGGCGAACCACCGGTGTCGGACAATGCTCGCTCAAAAACTCTGCGACTGCAGAACCAAGCCCGCCGATGATGTTATGCTCCTCGCTGGTGACGATGCAGCCGGTTTCCTTCGCCGCTTTCAAAACCAGCTCCGTATCCAGCGGCTTGATCGTGTGCATATCAATCACACGGACGGACACGCCCTCCGCCGCCATCTGTTCGCGTGCCTTCAGCGCCATCTGCACCATGATACCGGTGGCGATCACGGTGACATCTGTGCCATCGGCCAGCACGGCGCCCTTATCCAGCTCAAATTTGTAGCCCTCGATCTCGTCGGTGACGATATCCACGGCGGAACGTCCCAGACGCATATAGGCAGGACCGTCGTAGTTGAGAAGCGCTTCCACTGCCAGCTTCATTTCGTTTCCGTCGCAGGGGCAGAGCACCTTCATGCCCGGGATAGCGCGCATCACTGCGAAATCCTCAATGCACTGGTGCGTTGCGCCGTCCTCGCCGACCGACAGACCGCCGTGAGAACCGATGACCTTCACATTCAGATGAGGATAGGCGATGGAATTGCGTACCTGCTCCCAAGCACGTCCGGTCGCAAAAATCGCAAAGGTGTTGGTGAAGGGTTTAAAGCCGCAGGTGGACATGCCTGCCGCCACGCCGGTCATGTTGCACTCGGCGATGCCCATGTCAAAGAAACGTTCGGGGTATTTTGCCGCAAAACCCTTGGTCATGGTCGCGCTCGCCAGATCGGCGTCAAAAACCACCAATTCGGGATATTTTTCCGCAAGCTCTACCAGCGCTTCACCGTAGGCGCCGCGGGTCGCAATCTTTCCTGCCATATTACTTGCCCTCCAGTTCTGCCAGTTTAGCCTCTACTTCTGTTTTTGCCTGCGCGTACTGCTCGTCATTCGGCGCCTTACCGTGCCAGCCGGCGTTGTTTTCCATGAAGGATACGCCTTTGCCTTTTATTGTTTTGGCAAGCAAAACGGTGGGCTTGCCCTTGCAGTTCTTCGCATCGTCGAACGCCTTGAGCAGCGCGTCAAAGTCATGACCGTCCACATGAATCACATTCCAGTTGAATGCCTCAAATTTCTTGTCCAGCGGTTCGGAGGGCATGACGTCTTTCGTTGCACCGTCGATCTGCAGACCGTTTACGTCCACCACGGCACAAAGATTGTCCAGACCATACTTGGCAGCGGACATTGCCGCCTCCCAGACCTGCCCTTCAGCGATCTCGCCGTCACCCAGCACGGCATAAACGCGGTAGTCCTTCTTCGCGACCTTGCCTGCCAGTGCCATGCCCACGGCAGCGGAGATGCCCTGACCCAGGGAACCGGTGGACATATCCACGCCCGCCACATGGCGCATTTCGGCATGCCCGGAGTAGTGAGCCTTGATCGAGCGGAACAGCTTCAGATCCTCGACCGGGAAGAAACCGCGCAGCGCCAACACGGCATACAGCGCGGGGCTGCAATGCCCCTTGGACAGTACAAAGCGGTCCCGGTCCTCAGCCTTCGGTGCAGCGGGATCGACATTCATCACGTTAAAATACAGGGTAGTGATCGTATCGATTGCGGAGAGGCTGCCGCCGATGTGCCCGGAGGCGGCGGTATGGACGGCGTCCAGTGCCAGCAGGCGGGCTTTGGTCGCCATCACTTCCAACTGTTTTCCATACAATTTTTCCATAGAATGATTCCTTCCTTCTATTATAGTACTGCATCAAAAGCGGAGTTTCTCGGTCAAATATGCCTTCAGCTCGCTGATGGGGATACGCACCTGCTCCATGGTGTCGCGGTCACGGACGGTGACGGCATGGTCGGCGGGTGTATTCTCGTCGCCTACCGTCTCAAAATCGACGGTAATGCAGAACGGGGTACCGATCTCGTCCTCACGGCGGTACCGCTTGCCGATGGAGCCGGCATCGTCGAAGTCCACCATAAAGTCCTTTTGCAGCTCACGGTAGATTTCCTCTGCCGCGGGAGACAGCTTCTTTGACAGCGGCAGAACGGCTGCCTTGAAGGGAGCGAGCGCCGGGTGCAGATGCAGAACGGTGCGTATGTCGTCGTTTCCCTTTTTGTCCTGCCCCACGACCTCCTCGTCGTATGCGTCAACAAGGAAGGCGAGCACGGAACGCTCCACGCCGAGAGACGGTTCAATGACATAGGGGATATAGCGCTCGTTCTTTTCCTGATCGTAGTAGGTCAGATCCCGTCCGGAGGTGTTCTGATGCTGAGTCAGGTCATAGTCCGTGCGGTCGGCAACACCCCACAGCTCGCCCCAGCCGAAGGGGAACAGGAATTCAAAGTCTGTGGTCGCCTTGGAGTAGAAACACAGCTCCTCCGGATCATGGTCGCGAAGACGGAGGTTCTCCTCCCGAATGCCGAGAGAGAGCAGCCACTGCTTGCAGAAGCCGCGCCAGTAAGCGAACCAATCGAGATCGGTGCCCGGCTCACAGAAGAACTCCAGCTCCATCTGTTCAAATTCGCGCACGCGGAAGATGAAGTTGCCCGGAGTGATTTCGTTGCGGAAAGACTTGCCGATCTGACCGATGCCAAAAGGCAGCTTC
>CAMGMW010000126.1 GCA_946059285.1 uncultured Clostridia bacterium | reverse complement strand
TTATGAAACGGCTTTTGCGGCGGTCTGCCGCAAAAGGGCGACGCAAACTGCGGCGTGCCTTTCTGATAAAAATGAAAGATTTTTATCAGAAAACAGTATTAGATTTCTTCGATTCTGACCTTCAGCTCAGCAGTGATCTCATAGCCCAGCTTGCATTTGACGGCGTAGGTTCCCACCGTTTTGATGGATTCCTCCAACACGATCTTCCGCTTGTCCAGCGCAATACCGTGCTCCTTTTGCAGTGCATCTGCGATCTCCTGCGTCGTCACGGAGCCGAACAGCCTGCCGGCGCCTCCGCCCTTGGCATAGACCGTAACCGTGATCTCCTTCATTCGGTTGGAGATGGCGAACGCCTCCTCCCGTTCCCGCTGGCGCTTTTCCTGCTGTGCCTTATCGTTCATGCGCATGGTGTTGACATTGTCGGCGTTTGCCTCCACCGCCAGCTTGCGGGGCAGCATATAATTCCGTGCGTAGCCGTCGGAAACCTCGATCATCTGACCGCGCTTGCCCTTGCCCTTGATATCCTGCTGTAAGATCACTTTCATGGGAATACCTCCTTTATTTCTCATAGAAACGGTCAATGGAGCGTACCAGCTCGTCGAGTGTCTCCGTGACCGTACGGTTCTTGACCTGTGCGCCGGCAGTTGCGGCATTGCCGCCGCCGCCCAGCGGTTCCAAAATCACCTGCACGTTCGCGTCACCGATGGAACGGGCGGAAATGATGGTCTGACTCTCCTGCGGATACATCACAAAGGACGTTTCGATACCGGAGATGTTCAAAAGCTCGTCCGCCGCCTGTGCGGCCAGTGTGCGGGTGACGGTATAGTCCAGCGCGGCGATCGCAATGGAGTTGCGGTACAGTCGGGCATTCTGAATGATGCGGTAGCGGGCGATCGTTGCCGGCAGATCGTTCTGGAAGAGTTTTTTGACTGCCACCGGGTCGGCGCCGATGCGCCGCAGGAAGCCCGCTGCTTCAAAGGTGCGGCTGCCGGTGCGGACCCCGAAATTCTTCGTATCCAGCACAATACCCGCCAGCAACGCCGTCGCCTCCTGCGGCAGGAGATCGGAAGCATCCAGCGCATATTGCAGCAGCTCTGTCACCAGCTCCGACGCGGAGGAAGCAAACGGCTCGTGCAGATTCAGCACCACCTGTTCAATATAATCCGCCGCACGGCGGTGATGGTCAATGACCACAACCCGCCGGATGGATTCGAGAAGCGCCTTGCTTTCCACCTGCTCCGGGCGGTTCGTGTCCACCACGATCAGCAGGCTTTTGGCGTCTGCGTCCAGCAGCGCATCCTGTCCCGTAAGGAAGCAGTCCCGATACTCCGGCAAATCTTTCATCACCGCCAACAGCGCACCGGCGGCATTGGCATCGGGGTCAATGACAATATTTGCCTTTCTTCCCTTCTTGCGGCACAGACAGCAGATACCGGCTGCCGCACCCACGGCATCCAGATCCGCCATCTTATGTCCCATGACAAAAATACGGCTGGACTGGGTAATCAGCTCAGACAGGGACGACGCCATCACCCGCGCCTTGACCTTCGTGCGGCGTTCTGTCTGCTGCGTACGTCCACCGAAGAAGGTGAAATCGTAGCGGTCCTTGATTACCGCCTGGTCGCCGCCGCGGGACAGCGCCATTTCAATAGACAGGGCGGCAAAATCATAGTCCTCACGGAAATCCACGCCGTCTTTGCCCACGCCGATGGAGGCGGTAGCGACAATACCCGCCGGGTTTGTTACGGTACGGATGGACTCCAGCAGGGAGAATTTCCCCTCCGCCATCCGTGCCAGGTCCTTTGCTTCAAACAGGAACAGATATCGGTTGCGCTCCAGCTTCCGCAAAAGTCCGCCGTAGTTCTCGGTCCATTCGCTGATCTTCGTGTTCAGCTCGGCGTTCAGGCTTGCCACGCTGACATCCGGTAAATTGTTGGTCAGCTCATCGTAATTATCCACCAGAATGATGGAAAGAATCGGTCTGGAGCGGATGTACTCATCGCGCACCTGCAGCAGCTCCGTCAGATCCAGCATGCAGAACATTCCAAGCGTCATGCCGGAACGGGCGTCAGTGCCGTTCAGGAGAGAACCAGTGACCCGATAACGGCGGTCACGGTAACGCAGGTCCGTGCTGCGCTCTGTCTTTCCCGCCGCCAGCCAATCCGTCGTAAAATCCGGCACCACATCGGTGATGTCCTGTGCCGTCATTCGTTCCCGCACACCGGTCAAGGAGGCAAACGCCTTGTTGTACCAGACCAGCTCGTTATCATTGAGCTGCACCAGTACCACCGGAAACGGCACCTCGCCGCCGGAGGTATGGCTCATCATCTCGCTGGCGGAGCGCACATACTCTGCCAGCGCACGTTTTCTGCGCAGGCTGCCCCAGTAATAATAGCCCAGCAGCACCAGTGTCAAGCCGGTCTCCGCCGCTGCAAGAATATATTGCTCTGCAAGAATCGACGCGATGCAAAACAGCACCAGCACGGCAAAATACAGCACCATGTTCGGCCGCATCATCCGCCGCAGCTTTTTATTCAAGCCGCCCACGCCCTTTCTTTTGTTTAGTTTGTATAGATTATATTATTATATCAAATTCCATTTCCGTTTTCCACTATTTCTTGCAGAGATTTTCCCCGTTTCCAAAAAAATGTATACTTTGCGCGGATTCCGTGCTATAATACACTTGCCAGAGCGCGTTTTCGGACGTACTCGTCCGTACATAAATATGATTTCTGCAAAAGGAGATGGAATGATTGGCAGAAAAGTTGAAAATTATTTCTTTGGGCGGCCTAAATGAAATCGGAAAAAACATGACCGTTTTGGAATACGGCAAAGACATGATCGTGGTGGATTGCGGCCTCGGTTTCCCGGAGGACGACATGTACGGTGTCGATCTGGTGATCCCCGATGTGACCTATCTTGCCAAAAATCAGGCAAAGCTGCGCGGCTTCTTCATCACACACGGGCACGAGGACCACATCGGTGCGTTGCCGTATGTCTTGCAGGCGGTAAACGCACCCGTACATGCAACTCCCCTGACGCTGGGGCTGATCAAACTCAAGCTGGAGGAGCATAAGCTGGTGAACAAAGTACAGCTGGTCACCCACAAGCCCGGCGACGTCATCAAGGCAGGCTGTTTTACCGTAGAGCTGATTCATGTGAACCACTCTATCGCGGACGCAGTGGCGCTTGCAATCAAAACACCGGTGGGCACGGTCATCATGACCGGCGACTTCAAGATCGACCCCACCGCGGAGGACGGCATGACCGATCTCGGACGCTTCGGCATGCTGGGCAAGGAGGGTGTCTACGCGCTGCTGTGCGACTCCACCAATGTGGAGCGGCAGGGCTACACGCCCTCGGAGTCTATCGTGGCAGAGGGACTTGATCGCCACTTCAAGGGCTGCAAAAACCGCATCATTGTAACGACCTTTGCCTCAAACATGCACCGCATTCAGGCTGTGTTGACCATCGCCCATCGTTACGGGCGCAAGGTCGCCGTCACCGGCAGGAGCATGGAAAATATTCTCAAGGTGGCAACCGAGCTGGGTTATCTGCACATCCCGGAAAACACGCTGGTGGACATCAATCAGATTAAGGCGATTCCCAAGGACAAGCTGGTGGTGGTCTCCACCGGTTCTCAGGGCGAGGATATGTCCGCCCTGTACCGCATGGCCTTTTCCAGCCACCGTCAGGTGGAGATTCAGGCGGGAGATCACGTTATCATTTCCGCTTCCGCAATCCCCGGAAACGAAAAAGCAGTCTCGCGCATTATCAACGAGCTGTACCGCAAGGGTGCGGAAGTCGTCTACGATAAGCTGGAGGGACTGCATGTGTCGGGGCACGCCTGTTGCGAGGAACTGAAAATCATCCACGCACTGACAAAGCCGCGATTCTTTATTCCTGTCCACGGCGAACAGCGACATCTGCAAAAGCACGCTGCTCTGGCGCAGCAGATGGGAATGGCCCCGAAAAATATCATCATTTCGGATATCGGACGGGTCATCGAATGCACTCCGAAAACCTGTAAGCTCGGCGGAATTGTCCCCGCAGGTAAAATCCTGGTGGACGGTACCGGAGTGGGCGATGTGGGCAGCGTCGTACTCCGCGACCGGAAGCATCTGGCGCAGGACGGCATGATTGTTGTGTGTGTTAACCTGTCCAGCGAAGACGGCTCAGTGCTTTCCGGTCCGGATATCATCACCCGCGGTTTTGTGTATATGAAGG
Source organism: uncultured Clostridia bacterium (assembly GCA_946059285.1). The sequence goes on along the minus strand of CAMGMW010000126.1, from coordinate 351 downwards.
ACAATGAGGATCTGATGGACGCGATGCGCATGATTGCGGCACGTTCACTGGAAAACTGCCGTGTCCGAAACATCTCCGACTGGACGACCATCAAGTCTACCATCAAAAATGATCTGGGACAGTTTCTGTTCAAGAATACCAAGCGCAATCCGATGATTCTTCCCGTGATCATGGAGATCTGATACGGTCCAACGGAACCGGCACAAATGAGCGGAGTCGTAAAACAGCGACAGAAAAGGCAAGGTATGAAGTCGACCATACCTTGCCTTTTTGCATGATGCGCCGCAGGGTCTTATATTCTTAATAAAAACCTTTGGTTTTTATTAAGAAGGCACCGCTATTTGCGTTGCC
>CAMGMW010000125.1 GCA_946059285.1 uncultured Clostridia bacterium | reverse complement strand
GCTGCATCGGAATCAACGCTGTGCTGAATGAAACACGCAATCAGGAATTTCAGGAAGCCTTACGCTCCCAGTTGCGGGAGTACGACGAAATCTATAACGAAGCGGACCGTCTTTTGCGGGAGCGGGGTGGTCAGGTCAAAAGCGTTCATCCGCTTGTGAAACAAAGCTCTGTGCTCTCCTCCAGGCTTCGCGTCCGCGCCAGTGAGGATACGACCTCCAAAATTGCGGAGCTGATGCTGCAGGGGAATACCCGCGGCATGATCAAAAGCATGCACAATATCCGCACCATGGGCATACTGGATCCGAAGGTCTCCTCTCTGTCAAACCGTCTGCTGCAAACAGAGCAAGCAAATATCGACCAGATGAAGCAATACCTTTAGGGTTGCCGTCTTGCGACGGCACCTTTTTTATTTCCCGCGCATATAATAACGCATGACTGATTAGGAGGTGCTGTATGCCAGCAAAGGGTTATTTGACTGTACGCACTTATACTTCTTCCGCGCAGATTCCCGTGGTGAACACCGCGATCGTTGTAACAAAACGCTCCAATGACGGCACACGCCTGCTTGCGCTGCGCATGACCGATGAAAGCGGCAACATTGAGCCAATCGCTATCGAAACACCGGAGCTGTCCGAATCATTGCAGCCCGGTGCCGTGCATCCGTGGACCTCTGTGGATGTTCTGGCAGATCATCCGGAGTTTGAACGCATTCTGGTGGAAAATGTACAGATTTTCGCAGGCGTGACAACGGATCAACAGATGGAAATGATTCCAAACGGGGAATCCCCGGAGACATGGAATATGACCGAGGTATTCGATATTTCGGGGCAGCAGCTATAGGAGGCAGACTATGGTTACCATCACTCCGTACATACCGGAAAACATCACCGTCCACTTGGGCGCACCAGGAGCCTCTGCCCCCAATGTAACCGTTTCCTTTAGCGACTATGTGAAGAATGTCGCCTCCAGTGAGATCTACCCCACATGGGAAGAAAGTGCGCTGGTCGCAAACATACTTGCTATCATTTCTTTTGCGCTAAACCGCGTCTACACGGAGTATTACCGCAGCCGCGGCTATGATTTTGACATCACGTCCTCAACCGCAATCGATCAAAAATTCATCAACGGAAGAAACTATTTTGACAGTGTGTCGCGAATTGTAGACGAGATTTTTGACAATTATCTCCGTCGCATCGGCTTTGTCGAACCGTTGGCCGCCAAATTCTGCAACGGCACTACCGTAACCTGCGAGGGTTTAAGTCAGTGGGGCTCTCAATCTCTGGCGCAGCAGGGACTAAATTCTGTACAGATTCTTCGCCGCTACTACGGCGATAACATTGAAATTGTGGTAGACGCGCCGCTGCGGGGCTATACTCCCTCCTACCCGGGTACACCTCTGCGCATCGGTGATCGCGGTCCGCAGGTCATGCAGATGCAATTCATGCTCAATCGCATTTCTGAAAACTATCCAGCCATTCCGAAAATCAATCCGGTGGACGGTATCTTCGGCACTCAGACAGAAAACGCCGTTCGCGCATTCCAGCAGATCTTTTCTTTGACGCCCGACGGTGTTGTCGGCAAAGCAACATGGTATCAGATGGTGCGGCTGTATGTCGGTGTCAAGGATCTGGCTGAGCTGGAATCGCAAGGGCAAACCTTTTACACCCTGTCCTGGCAATATCAAAATGTGCTGCAGGAAGGCAGCCGCGGCAATCAGGTCACTGTGCTGCAATATATGCTCAATATACTGTCTGAATTTATCAATGATATCCCTCCGTTGACAGAGGATGGTATTTTCGGTCCGCAGACCCGTGCAGCAGTCATTGCCTTTCAGCGTTTTGCAGGCTTAACTCCAGACGGTATCGTCGGCGCACAGACCTGGGATTCACTGTATGACCGTTTCTCCGGTCTGGAAAACAACGCAGCACTGAGCAGATTGCAATTTCAGCCGACCGGAACAACAGACAGTACGACCGCATTTTCACAGATTCTTGCCACTTCAGCGATGGGCAACACCGGGACGCAAAGGCAGCAGCCCGCACAAGGGCAAACCACACGCCGTATGCCGGAAGAAACCCAGAACCGTTCCGTGGGCAATGTGACACCCGGCAATCCAGAAACAACATTTTTAACGCAGTTCCCCGGTCGAGCGCTGCGTTCCGGTGATACGGACATCAAGGAGGGAACAGCAAGGTAATGGAGAATACAGTTTTGGAAGCCAGCCCGATTCGGGGACTGCAAATCATGCTCAGGGCTATCAACGCCAATGACCCACACGGTACCCTCATTGTGCCGGACGGTATTTTCGGTCAGGAGACCCGTAAGGCAGTTTCGGAGTTTCAACGGACGCACAGTCTTCCTGTTACCGGTGTTGCGGATCTGAAGACCTGGCAGACCATCGTGAAAGCCTATCATTGTGCGGAAATTGATAACAAGCGGGCAGAACCGCTATGGATCGTCTTACAGCCGCAGCAGGTTCTGAAGCAAGGAGAAAAAAACATCCACATCTACATGGTTCAGGCATTGTTTGCTGCGCTTGCACGGCTTTTGGGAGATGTTCCCCGAATCATGGTCAACGGCACCTATGATACTGCCACAAACTCTGCTGTCCGTTGGCTGCAGCAGTGCACCGGACTACCGGTGAGCGGCTCTCTGGACCGCCAGACATGGCGGCATCTGGCGAACCTCTACCGTGTCATGATTGGTGACGGAAGCGGAAAATATCCCGTGCGCATTGCACAGCGTCCCCTTCCCGGCAGTCCTGTCAGAGAATAAGGCAAACATATGGGGCTGCCGCAAAACTGCGGCAGCCCCTCGGCATGTCGAAAACGCTTTTTACACGCGATGTCCACTGTCTCAGCCATAAACATCGGATTCATCGCGCCATTGACGCAATCCCGCAGTAGCTTTCTGCGCCTCGCCGGAGAAAACTCCGGCGAGGTTTCTGTCTTGCTTCGGAAAGCTTCCCTTACTGCGCATCCTGGAGCTTCAGGAACCGCAGCGTGATCGTAGCAATTTCCGCACGGGTCGCGTTATTCTTCGGTGAAACTGTCGTCGGAGTAACGCCGCCGACCAGCCCGACGGCTACAGCCCACTGCATCGCTGTCTTTGCGTAGTCAGAGATCTGATCTGCATCCGTGAATTTGGACAGATCCGCCCTTGCGCTGACATCCATACCCGCGAACTCCGCATAGCGGTAAATCAAAGTAACCATTTGCTCACGGGTGATCTTGGCGGTAGGAGCAAAATGCGTTTTGTCAACGCCTTTGACAATATTGTTCTTTGCCGCCCAGTTGATTGCCGCCGTTTCCCAACTATTCGTCTTGCAGTCCACAAATGCAGAGGTGTGAACATTGTCATACTCCGGTGTGCCTGCAATTCGGTGGAAGAGGGTCGTCAGTTCCGCTCTGGTCGTAGCGCCGTAGGGATCAAAGTAGAGCTGGCTCTTGCCCTTCATATAGCCGAGTTCGTTGTTCTGGTAAACCGCTTCCGCAAACCAATGCGAATCGTTCACATCGACAAAGGTCATATTGTAGGCAGAAATCGAGCCGCAATTCTCGCAGATATAGTATTCGTCGGTCTCATTATTCTTCACATACTTGTGACCCGTGGGGTTGCCGTGGTCAACGGTGTAGGTCTCGCCGCATTCACACGTTGCAGTCAAATGTCCCTTCTCCGCACAGCTTGTGGGAACATCCTTAACATCGCTGAGCGTATGGGCAATGCCCGTCTTGGAATCAAAGTGATACAGATCGTCACCCAGCATAAACCAGCCGGTCTTATAGGTGCCGTTCAGGAAATACATGACGCTGTTCTTGACCGCCTTATCGGTAGCAAAGCCGGTGTAATTCTCAATCTTTTCACCGCAAACGGCGCAGGTAATCTCGTTCGTCGCACGGTCATACTCACCGGTATGTCCGTTCTTATCGCAGGCAGTCAGCTTTGTCTTGGAATAGCAGTCAATGACCGTGCCGTCCAGATCATAAGCCTTGATTGTCATCGTCTTATCTTCAAGCGAAGCAATCAGATATACCGCGTCGTAGTCCTGCGTCACCGTCGCGAAGTGGAAATCGGGGTTGTTGACAGGCGCATACTCCGCGGAACGGGACTTTTCGCCCAGATCGCCGCAGATGAAATAGACTGTTCCGTTGTTCTCATCCACAGCGCCGTTGGCAATGGGCTCCGTGCGTGCATAAGAATGGTCGTGACCGGAGAATACAAAGTCAATGCCTGCCTCGTCGATTGCCGCCGGGAGCAGTCTGTTGTAAGCATCGCTGCTGCCCTTCGTATTGGTATAATACGGGGGCTGATGCAGTGTCAGAACCTTCCATCTGCAATCGGTCTTTGCGGCGTCCTCCTTCAGCCACTTTGCAGCAGCCTCCAGTTCGGCATTGCAGTTGATAACCGCAATATAAACACCGCCATATTCCACGGAATAGTAATCCTTCGCCGGCAGGTCAAAGATTCTGCTCGCCAGCGCGCCGGAGATGTCGCCGTAGTACTCATGATTGCCCAGAACCTGTACAAAGGCCGTGCTGGGATAGTCCTCGCTGAACAGAGACAGAATCTGATTCCAACGTCCGACACTGTTT
>CAMGMW010000124.1 GCA_946059285.1 uncultured Clostridia bacterium | reverse complement strand
GACCAGATTCTTACCGCCCTCCAGCACCACCAGATCTGCATTCTTCTTGCTCGGTTCTACAAACTGCTCATGCATCGGCTTAACTGTTCCAAGGTATTGGGTCAGTACAGAATCCAGGCTTCGACCGCGCTTTGCCACATCCCGACGGATCCGCCGAATCAATCGGACATCCGCATCCGTATCTACAAAAATTTTGATATCCATTTGTTCGCACAGCGCCTTGTTTTCGAAGATGAGGATGCCCTCCACCAAAATGACCTTCGACGGACAGATCAGTATTGTTTCCGCATTGCGGGAATAGGTCGTATAATCGTAGGTTGGGCATTGGATCGAGTGTCCTGCTCTGAGCTGCTTCAAATGCTCGATCATCATGGCAGTATCAAAGGCATCGGGATGGTCATAGTTTACCTTGCGCCGTTCCTCAATGGTCAACTCATCATAGGGGCGATAGTAATTATCATGACTCAAAACCGTCACATCGTTCTGAAAACGTGCGATCAGGTTTTTCATCAGTGTCGTCTTGCCGCTGCCGCTGCCGCCTGCAATACCGATTACGATAATATTTGACATGATTCTTTCTCCTTTATGTCTTGTCGAGCGCCGAAAATTGTCATTGTCCTATCCCTGTGGGCAGGGATAGGACAATTTTTTACTCTTAATCGGTTTGCTCAGCGCATTCCCTTGTCGTACGGGATGCCTTCTGCCTTCGGGGCTCTGGAACTCTTAGAGGTCAGAGCAAGGACGATCAGTGTGATCACATACGGCAGCAGACGGTAGACATAGGAGCTGACACCGATGTTGTTCAGCAGCGCGACGCCGTCCTTGTTGATATCCAGCGTGGAATAGGAGGCAGAGATGCATTTGAACAGACCAAACAGCAAGGAGGCCCCCGCAATATTCAGCGGTTTCCAGTTGCCGAAGATCATAACTGCCAAGGCCAGGAAGCCGAAACCGGCAACATCGCCATTGGCGGTGCAGCCTTGGGTCGTCAGCGCATAGACAAAGCCGCCCAAGCCTGCCAGCGCACCGGAGATGGTAACGCCGGCGTAGCGCATTTTGTAAACATTGATGCCGAGGGAGTCCGCTGCCTGAGGATTCTCACCGCAGGAACGCAGGCGGAGACCGAAGCGAGTCTTATAAAGGATGATAGACATCACGACAAACAGGATGATACAGATGTACGTTGCCAGATATACCTGATGCAGGAAGGTGTTTCCGAAGAAGCCCAGATCGGCGTTCTTATCAAAGCCGAGGGTGGTCTTCTTAATCAGGAACCACTGTGCAGAGGAGCTGCCGTCGAGCATACCCATCGTATTCTGGTTGACCAGAATACGAATCAGGAACAGTACGATTGCCGGAGCAAGCATATTCAGCGCAGTACCGCCGATGGTCTGGTCCGCCCGCAGGTTGATGGACGCATAGGACAGCAGCAGCGAGAAAATCGCGCCGGCCGCCGCCGCAATCAGCATCACCAGAAGCTCCATGCCCTGCAGAGTGATCCAATCACCCGCTGCCTGCGCAGCGGCGAACACCTCCACCGTCTGCAAGAGGCGGACGCACAGGACGCCGACAAAAGCGCCCATGATCATAATGCCTTCCAGTGCAAGGTTAATGACGCCGCTTCGCTCAGAGAACACGCCTGCCAAAGCAACAATCATCAGCGGAATTGAGTAAAGCAGTGTTTGCTGAATCAGGAATGTCATGCTTCCGCACCACCTTTCTCCGCTTCATCCACAGGTTTGGGCGGCGTTTCCTCCGCCGGGGCTTCCGGCTCAGCCTCTTCTGTGGACATCTCCGCGGATTCTTCCGCTATCGCTTCTTCCGCGGATTCTTTTGTTTCGTTCTTGTTGTCAGCCTTCTCAATGACGACTTCTTTCTTTTTCTTTTTGCCGCTGATCAGCATCCGGATCACAAGCGCAAACGCGCTCAGGTAAACAATTGCGGCAATGATGACATCCGTGATGTATTCGTTATAGGCGGTCAGCTTGGTCAACTGCACGCCAATGATATCCAACATTGCCATAAAGATTCCGGAGAAGATAACGCCGACCGGATTGTTGACCGCCAACAGCGCGACTGGGATACCGTTGAAGCCCGTCGCCGGCAGGGACTGGTAGGTGGACCAGAAGAATTCCGTGTTGCCGGAGAGATAGTACAAAGATGCGCCGCCCGCAGCGAGAGCGCCGGCGATTGCCATGGAGTAGACAATGTTCGCTTTGTCCTTTATGCCAGCATAGCGGGCAGCATGGCGGTTTGCGCCGCATGCTTTGAGCTGATAGCCAAAGGTTGTCTTGTTGATGATGATAAATACGATAATTGCAATCAGAATCGCAATCAGGATGCCCGCATTGACCTGAGAGTTCGGGAAAAGCTTATCAAGACCAAGCTTCGGTGTCTTAACGCCGTTGAAGGTAGTCTTATAAATATAGCCGGACTTTGTGTTTTCCACAAAATTCTTGAAGCTGCCCTCAAGCATCTTGACCGTCCCGTCCGCAGCGGTATAAGAGCCGGTCATGACGGAGAACTTACTGATGTCAAACAGCCATGTGACAACATTAGCTGAGATCCAGTTCGTCATAATACAGGCCAAAACCTCGTTAATGTTCAGGAATGCCTTAAGCATACCGGGAATCGCGCCCCAGATGGCGCCTGCCAGCATGCCGCCGACAAAAGCAATGATCCAAACCAGAGCAGCAGGGACCACCGTCGTTGGGATGCACAGTGCCAACATCAGGGAAACCATGGTGCCCATCAGATACTGACCGGGAGCGCCAATGTTGAACAAGCCGGTTTTTTGGGAAATTGCAACGGAAAGACCGGTCATGATCAGCGGAGTGGCACGGAAAAGCATGTTGCCGAAGGAGGTGGAGTTAAATCCCCATGATAGAGCGCCCGCTTCCGTGCGCCCGGTGCTGAACAGACCTGCGAAAATCAGGCGGATGCCTTCCCATGCGCCCTTGCCGGAGATGTTAGAGCTGGTCAAGCCCACCACAAGGACAAGGATGCTGCCGAAGAGCAAACCGACAATGATGGAGATCAAAGAAGCAATCAGCTTTTTTGTCCCGTCTTTTCTGTATAATAAGGAAAGCTTATTCATGCTTCATCGCCTCCTTTGTTCATATCCATCCGTTTGGCGCCCGCCATGTAAAGTCCAAGCTCCTGCACAGTGGTCGTCTTGGGATCCAGCTCGCCCACAATCTCGCCCTCATACATCACGAGGATGCGGTCGGACAGGCTCATGACCTCGTCCAGTTCCAGCGACACCAGCAAAACCGCTTTGCCGGCATCACGCTCGGCAACAAGCTGTGCATGGATGTACTCGATGGCGCCCACGTCCAGACCACGGGTCGGTTGTACCGCGATGACCAGCGGCATTTCACGATCGACCTCGCGGGCAATAATCGCCTTCTGCTGGTTACCGCCGGACATGGAGCGTGCCGTAGTAACGGCGCCCTGACCGGAACGAACGTCATACTGCTCGATCAGCTTATTGGCATATTCCCGGACCGCCTTGCTGTTGATAAAACCGGCAGTCTGGAATTGCTTCTCACGGAAGCGCTGCAAAACCAGGTTCTGCTCCAGCGTAAAGTCCAGCACCAGACCGTGTTTGTGCCGATCCTCCGGAATATGGCTCATGTGCTCCAGGCGCTTGTGAATGGAGGCGTGAGAAATGTCCTCACCGCAAAGGGTGATCTTACCGGCGCTCGCCTTTTCCATGCCGGCAATACCGTATACCAGCTCAGACTGACCGTTGCCGTCAATGCCTGCGATGCAGACGATCTCGCCCGCGTGCGCCTCAAAGGAGACGTTCTTCACCGCGTCATTGTTATGCAGCTTGGAAGGAACGGTCAGACCCTCTACCTTCAGCACGGTTTCCTTGGGCTTTGCCTCGTCCTTATGTACCTCGAGCTGAACGGGACGACCGACCATCATGGTGGACAGCTCCTGTTTGTTGGTATCGCAAACATTGACTGTTCCGATGTACTTGCCCTTTCGCAGGACAGAGACACGGTCGGCGACCGCCATGATCTCGTTGAGCTTATGTGTAATAAACAGGATAGACTTGCCTTCTCTGGCAAAGCCGCGCATGATCTCCATCAGCTCATCGATCTCCTGCGGAGTCAGCACTGCCGTCGGCTCGTCAAAAATCAGGATTTCATTGTCGCGGTAAAGCATCTTCAAAATCTCGACACGCTGCTGCATGCCGACCGTGATGTCCTCAATCTTCGCATCGAGATCCACCCTCAGACCATACTGCTCCGAAAGTGCCTGCACTTTTTTGCGTGCTTCCTTTTTCTGCAGGAAGCCCAGCTTTGTGGTTTCCGCGCCCAGAATGATGTTGTCCAGAACCGTGAAAACATCAATCAGCTTAAAGTGCTGATGCACCATGCCGATGTTCAGCGCCGTTGCGTCGTTCGGGTTGTTGATTTTCACAACTTCGCCGTTCTTTTTGATGACACCCTGCTCCGGCTGATACAGGCCGAACAGGACGGACATCAAAGTGGATTTTCCGGCGCCGTTTTCGCCCAGCAGGGCGTGGATCTCGCCTCGGCGGAGCTGGAGGGTAATGTCATCGTTTGCTTTGATACCGGGGAATTCCTTGGTAATATGAAGCATCTCAATGACATAATCTTGGGAATTATCCATACCGCACCTACTTTCCTCTTTTTTCAGTCGCGACGCGACT
>CAMGMW010000123.1 GCA_946059285.1 uncultured Clostridia bacterium | reverse complement strand
AAGGTTATAATAGCTGGTGTAGTTCTGGGACAGGGCTTTCAAATTGGCAGGATTGAAGATGACGACGGTGTCGCCGTCGTTCAGCTCGGTGACGATGCCTTCCTCGCGGACAACATAAATTGCCTGCGCAAAGAGCGCTTCATCCGCGCCGATGGAAGCATAGCTGCTCCAATTATCCTTTTCGGCATGCCATTCGAGGTAGTTGCCGCGCGCCGCGTTCTGAATATAGAAGCAGTTCTCCGTTGCGGCGGGTAAAATCTTCCAGCCGGTATTCACGTCATCCAGCGGTATGCTGGTATAAGACACACCCATGGAAAGCTTCTGACCGTCGGCGGTGGAGAAGGTATAGTTGCCGTCCGCGTCAATGCCGACAGTCCAGATGTCCGACGCGGTATAGCCGGAGAGCTTGCCATCCTCCACGGTGACGTCCGTTCCAAGGTTATAATAGCTGGTGTAGTTCTGGGACAGGGCTTTCAAATTGGCAGGATTGTAAATTACTACCTTGTCGCCTTCCTTCAGGGAGAAGGCTTCTTTGATGGTGTATTCGAATACAGCCTCTGCGCTGTCGGTCATGCCGCTCTTTGCCGCCTTGACCGTGAAAGTGGTGTCCTCCGTGATGGTGACAGGACCGGTATAGGTGGTATAGGCACCGTCGCCAATCTTATAGGAGATCACAGCGTCTGCGGTGGCGCAGGCGAAAGAGACCTGTGTGCCGGATTCGACCTCGCCGGGGGTCGGTGTTGCCGTGGGGGTAGCCACCGTTTCGCCGACAGGCGCCGGACCGACAGGCTCCCAAACCTCAGTCATCCGATAGAGTCCCATTGCATAAATGGTCTCATTTGACGGACTGTAGGTATAGGTGGAAAACTCAGTATGTTTGCTGTAATACTCAATATAGAGCGTGTTGCGGTTTGCGTTGATAATGTAGAAGCAATTCGCTGTCGTGGCTGCGGTGATCGTCCACGTGTCATTCACTCCGTCCAGAGGCAGGCTATTGTTGCTGGCGTTTACCGACAGCATTTTTCCGTCCTGCGTAGCAAAGGTGTAGACGCCGCTGTCCGCAGTAACCGTCCAGCGAAGCTTCGAATCGACATCGACGAAATTTCCGGATTCATCCGGAGTCAATGCAGCGGCTGCGCGGTAGTAGGTGCTTTTCGCATCCGCGGAGCAAGCCATCCCGCTGCCGGGATTGTAAATCACAAGCTCATCGCCGGTTTCGATCACGCTCAGGTCTGTAACGGGAACAAACTTCTCAACGAGCTTGTACGCGGTGTAGACTTGAACGTGTGTTTCGCTGTCGGTCATGCCTTCCTTGGTGGCGTATACCGCGATATCAATGTCTCCGTTAATCTCAATGGGACCGGTGTATTCCGTATATGTGCCGGTGTTACCGTAGCTGTAGTAGATCGTTGCGCCTTCGGTAGCACAAGAGATCGTGACCTTAGTGCCGACCAGAACATCTTCCTCCGTAATGCTGAAGGTCGGAGTCGCAACGGGCTCAAGCGGAGCAGCCTCATCCATCTTGTAGAGGGTGAAGAAGCTGGGATATCCGTTCGCATTGTCGGTAACAGTGGCATTTTTGTATGCGCGGAACTTATTGGATGCACTGCCGTTGGCTGCCAGCGTGACATAATCGGCGCCCTGTCCCTTAAACTGGAAGGTCTCGTTCGTGCAGGAGACTGCCCAATTATAAGTACCGCTCTGGATACCATTGTTGTTTCCGCCCTTGGGCGCAACCGTTACGCCGTTTTTGTCCGTCAGCTGGACATTGCTGCCGTTAACCGTGAGCGTCCAGACCATGTCCGCACTGGGGTCGGTCAGCGTCGTTCCTGATACGGTCGGCTTCGTGGACAAAACCCAATCCTTGTCGTTAACACTGCCAAAATAGGTAGGCGCATAGCCGTTGGACGTGACCATCACATACTTGCCGGTGGTCAGCTCGTCAAGCGAGGTGATTTTTGTGTAAGTGGTTGCAGCGGACGCAAAGGTGGGCAGCATGGACACAACCATGATGACCGCCAACACGAGCGCCAACAACCTGCTTTTTGCGTTAGTCCTCATTCGAATACCTCCTAAATATTCTTGTCCCCGGTTCATTTCATAACCTGCCATTGTGAAATTCCGGGGCAACACTTACAGCATAACACACTTGTACAAAAAAATCCATACCAAATCTGCAATTTTTGTGCGTCTTGGAAAAAAACACCATATTCGTCATCATCGGTCTTTTGTTTTTGTATTTCGCGCGCAATATACGAGCGCTATTTGGTAACGTGAAATTTTCGTACGCTTACAGGATGACGGCTCGGCTCCAAGCATCATGAAGCTCTCTCATAACGGCATCCGTCAATGCCCAAATTCACCCCATGAATTGGTTCTTCCGCTATTGTGCAGGAAGAACCATCAAAGGGTATCTTTCGTGTTCCGCTTAAATTAAAAAACGCAGCGTGTCAAATCGTTTTTGACACGCTGAAGCAGTCGCATCGCAATGTGACCTGTCTGGCATCATATAGCAAGCTCCCGCTGCCATAATTGACTTTTAAGAACCTACTTCTTAGTTTTTCTTTTTTGGTATTCAGGATAAACCGCTGCGATCTTCTGCCGGATCCGTTCCAGCCGTTTTCGGCTTGCCCAGACCGAAATATGGAGTTCCTCCGCCAGTCTTTTGTGGCTCATACTTCTTATCGAGATGCATTCCAGAAAATACCATTCCTCATCATCCAGAACATCCTTCAGCACGTTTTTTATCTCTGCGTTAAAATGCGCAGGAGACTCCTGCGTGGCAATCTGCTCCATGTCGAGCGGAAGAAAAAACAGAAAATGCCGCTGAAGTGTCTCCCGCCGCTTTTTGATTTTGTATTTCAGCGTCTGCATCAGCCATCCCTGCGGATTCGGATGCTCTGACAGCACCAGCTTGCGGCGCACAGCATCATGAAACGTATCCTGAACAGCTTCCTCCGCCAGATCTTCATTTTTCAGTTCTGCGACAGCATAAAGCATCAGCTTGCTGTACTCGTTACGGAACAACTCCTCGAGCAGTTGGTCTGCGTTTCCCGGGGGTGTTTTTCGTTTGGTCATGTTGGTCTCTCCCTTATTTAGGGCAATTATATCACAAATTCCGATAAATGGATAAAAAGTTTCAAAATTTGTGTCATATTTTGCCTTTTCATGGGATATGGAATATTGGGGGAACTGCTCCGCAGTCACAATTCCCCTCCGCGGGGCGTCGGGAGGGCAGCTTACGCTAAGAAATGGCATCCGGCAGCCGGGGGTACGGCTGCCGGATAATACTGGAATTTGATCAAAAGCTTTGCAGCGGCTCTTGGTGCGCCGGAATAAAAGATTCACCGTTTCTGTACTCAGAAGAGGCGAACGCCGTCCACATATTTTGCCGCAATCTGACGCTCATCAGCCAGATACAGACACCGCTCCAAACGGGCACGGACATCCAGCTCCTGCGGATGGTCCAGTTTACTGTCATCCAGCACAAGCGCGTCAAACGCAAAGCCCTGTTCAAAGCTGCCCACGTTGCCAAAGAAGCTGCCCCCGCCAAGGGTCGCGAGATAAAACGCCTGATCGACACTCAGGGGCTTCGTCTCCTGATCCAGCAAACGCCAGCGCAGCTTGGAGGAGCGGATGGCATCTGCAATGACACGGAACATATTTTCCGTGTCGCCGCCCGCGATATCGGACGCCAGTCCCACACGCAGTCCCGCCGCCAGATAACGGCTGACGGGCGCCACGCCGGAAGATAAGTTGGCGTTGGACATGGGTGAATGGGCGACAAAGACACCATTTTTGCGCATCAGCTCCATTTCCTCCGCGCCGGAGTGGACACAGTGCGCCATAATGCAGGGCACATTGCCGCCGAATAGACCGAATCTGTCATATGCCTGCCCGTAAAACTCTGCGTCAGGGCAAAGCTCCCCGACCCATGCGATCTCGCCGAAGTTCTCCGACAGGTGGCTCTGCACCGGGACTTGATGCCGTTCCGCCAGCCGTCCCAGCCCCTGCATCAGCGCGTCGGAGCACGAGGGGATGAAGCGCGGAGTGATGATGGGGCGAGTATGGGCAAAGCGCTCCTTTGTCTCACACAGCCAACGCTCCGTGTCCTCCAGTGAGGTCTGCGCATCCTTTTCGCACAGGTATTCCGGGCTGTTGCGGTCCATATTGACTTTGCCGACATAGCTGACAATCCCGGCAGCCTCCAGCTTTTCCATCAGGAGTGTGGTTGCCGGCACATGAATCGTTCCAAATACCACGGCACGGGTGGTTGCACTGGCGCGCAGGTGCTCCGCAAACTGGCGGTAAGCGCGGTCTGCATAGGAAATCTCCGCATACTTTGATTCTTCGGGGAAGGTATATGTATTTAGCCACTCCAGCAGCTCCATATCCATGCCCAGTCCGCGGAAAGCGAACTGGGGTGCGTGCACATGCAGGTCAGTTATACCGGGAATAATCAGCCGGTCTCCGTAATCCACAAGCGGCAGATCGGCATAACGCTCGGGCAGCGTCTGAAAGACGCCTGCGGAGCATCCGTTTTCGCAGACCAGATAGCCCTGCGGCACAATGTGAATATGTTCGCTGTCCTCGCTGTAACAGAGGTTACCTTTTAAAACAAAATTCTTCATGACATCCACTCCAAAAAAGAGGTATTTATATTATGTTACAGCAATACTATCTATTGGTCAATAGTAGAAG
>CAMGMW010000122.1 GCA_946059285.1 uncultured Clostridia bacterium | reverse complement strand
AACGAAAGACGATTTGATGCTGTCTGGAGTTATTGCCATCGGTATCAGAGGTGCCATGGTCGCTTTTGGAATATACAATATAGTTTGTGGAGTAATGACAGAAGCAAAGAAAGCAAAATCATAACAGATTCTGTATCCGAAGGCGGCGAATCATTTCGCCCCCTTTTGGAGAAGCGCCTGTTCAGATGAAGGGACGTTTCTCCAAAGGAAAAATCTGACATACATATAAACTGTACCCCAAAAGGCAAAATGCCTTTTTACACTGGATATATTGAAAGGAGAGTCAACTATGGGACTTATCAAAGCAGGAATCGGAGCGCTCGGCGGCACACTGGCTGACCAGTGGAAGGAGTTTTTCTACTGTGAGTCAATGGACAAGGAGGTCATGGTGACCAAGGGCCAGAAGCGCGTCAGCGGACGTTCTTCCAACACCAAGGGCAACGACAGTATTATTTCCAACGGGTCCGGCATTGCCGTTGCCGACGGCCAGTGCATGATGATCGTGGAGCAAGGCAAGATTGTGGAGGTCTGCGCCGAGCCCGGCGAGTTTACTTATGATACCTCCACCGAGCCGAGTATTTTTGCAGGCAATCTCGGTGAGAGCATTGTCGCTACCTTCAAAACCATCGGCAAACGCTTTACATACGGCGGCGATACCGGCAAGGATCAGCGTGTCTATTATTTCAATATCAAGGAACTGATCGACAACAAGTTCGGCACCCCCAACCCCATTCCCTTCCGCGTGGTGGATTCCAAAATCGGTCTGGATGTGGATGTGTCGGTGCGCTGCTCCGGCGTGTATTCCTACCGGATCGCCGATCCGCTACTGTTCTATACCAACGTCTGCGGCAATGTGGAACGGGAATATACCCGTGACGAGCTGGACAGCCAATTAAAAACCGAGTTTATCAGCGCCCTGCAGCCGGCCTTTGCCAGACTGTCTGATCTGGAACTGCGTCCGAATCAGATTGTGGCGCACAACACCGATCTGGAAAACGCCATGAATGAAGCGCTCTCTGCCAAATGGGGCGAGCTGCGCGGATTAAAGGTCGTCAGCATTGCGCTTGGCTCCGTGACACTGCCGGAGGAAGACGCCGAGATGATCAAGCAGCTGCAGCGCACCGCTGTTATGCGTGATCCGACTATGGCAGGCGCAACCCTTGTGGGAGCCCAGGCGGACGCCATGAAAGCCGCCGCCTCAAACGAGGCAGGCGCTATGACCGGCTTTATGGGCATGGGCATGGCCATGAACGCAGGCGGCGGCATGAACGCCCAGAATCTGTATGCCATGGGGCAGCAGCAACAGCAGCAGAAACAACAGGTTGAGCAGCCGCGGGACTTCGATGGCATGGAACGATGGAAATGCTCCTGCGGAGCTGTAGTCTGCGGCAAATTCTGCCCCGAGTGCGGCGCAAAGAAGCCGGAGCCGGTGCAGGCAGGCGCATGGAAATGTAAGTGCGGTGCGACAGCGACCGGAAAATTCTGCCCGGAATGCGGCTCCCCAAAGCCGGCGGACACCGAAGGCTGGACCTGCTCCTGCGGCGCGGTGAACAAGGGTAAGTTCTGCCAGAACTGCGGAGCAAAAAAAACGGCAGGCGCACCCCTATACAAATGCGACAAGTGCGGCTGGGAGCCGGAGGACCCGAAGAATCCGCCGAAATTCTGCCCGGAGTGCGGAGATCCCTTTGACGATAACGATGCACGGTAAGGTTTTTTGGAAGACGGTGACGGTAATGGGACTGCTTGCGATTTTTGCGGGGCTGTTTGGCTGCAATAAAACGCCGAAGCCTGCGCAGCATGAACTATCAGAGATCAGCGGGGTTTCCCTATCCTGCGGGCACATGGACCGCTCCTATGGCTACTTCTTTTGGGTGCACCGAGAGCAAGACAAATGGTTGTTTAATGCAGAATGCTTCACCCATGACCATGAGGTGGAAACGGTGTTTGAAAACCGCGAAGTCAGAAGCAATGACATGGATGCGCTGTTTGAAATTCTGGAGCAAAGCAACAGCATCGCCTATGTGGAAAATTATAAAAAGCCGAAAAAGCTCCCCTTTTTTGAGGTCATGGATGAAACGACATACGGCTTTTGCCTGACTTTTTCTGACGGAAGCCAGTATGTGACTCTTGACTATCAAAAGGAACTGGAGGAATACTTTTACCGCCTTGCCGAACAATCGAAGGAATAACAGGAGATGATCGAATGGCAGTATTACAGGAATATAAGTGTCCGTGCTGCGGCGGCGCCATTGCCTTTGACAGCACGCTGCAAAAGATGAAATGTCCGTACTGCGATACGGAATTTGAGATGGAAACGCTGGCCAGCTATGACAACGAGCTGAAAAACGAGCCGGCGGAGGATATGCAATGGGAAAGTGCTGCCGGCGCAGAGTGGCAGGAAAACGAAACCGAGGGGCTGCGCTCCTATGTCTGCCAATCCTGCGGCGGCGAGATTGTGGGTGACGAGAATACGGCGGCAACCTCCTGCCCCTTCTGCGGTAATCCCGTGGTGATGATGGGACAGTTCTCGGGTGCCTTGAAGCCGGATTATGTGATCCCCTTCAAGCTGGATAAAAAAGCGGCGAAAGCGGCGCTGAATAAGCATTACGGCGGCAAAAAGCTCCTGCCGAAAGTGTTCAAGGATCAGAATCATATCGACGAGGTCAAGGGTGTATATGTGCCGTTCTGGATCTTTGACGCCGACGCCGACGCCAACATCCGCTACAAGGCGACCCGTGTGCGCGCCTGGAGCGACAGTAATTACAACTATACGGAAACCAGCTTCTTCTCGGTCACCCGTGGTGGCAGCATCGGGTTCGAGCGTGTACCGGTGGACGGCTCCACCAAAATGGCGGATGATTTGATGGAATCCATTGAGCCGTTTGATTTTTCCGAGGCGGTGGATTTCCAGACGGCATATCTTGCCGGCTATCTGGCAGATAAATACGATGTGGACGCCGAGCAGAGCATCGACCGTGCCAATGCAAGAATCAAGCAGAGCACCGCGGATGCCTTTGCCGCTACAGTGCAGGGCTATACCTCAGTCGTGCCGGAGGCGACAAGTATCCGTTTGCAGAACGGGCAGTCAAAATACGCTCTGTACCCTGTGTGGCTTCTGAATACCACATGGAAAGGTAAAAAGTATACCTTTGCCATGAACGGTCAGACAGGCAAGCTGGTGGGCGATCTGCCGCTTGACAAGTCTGCTTACAAAAAGTGGCTGTTCGGCTTAACCGGCATTATAGGCGCTGTGATCTTTGCAGCTTCCTATTTGCTGTGGCTGCTGTAAGGGGGTGCGGACAATGAATGTGAAGAAACGTATATTGACAGTATTGTTTGCACTGATCCTTTGCATGGTGGTAGTGATTCCGACGTTTGCGGCAAGCGATTTGCCGCGGCTGGTGGATAACGCCGACCTGCTGACCGACAGCGAGGAAAGCACTCTGCTTTCCAAACTGAATGAGATCAGCGAAAGACAGCAGACGGATGTCGTCGTGGTAACGGCGGACACGTTGGACGGGAAAACGCCCATGGACTATGCCGATGATTTTTACGACTATAACGGCTATGGCGTTGGTGGAGACAAGGACGGTGTGCTGCTTCTTGTCAGTTTGGAGGATCGGGATTGGTGGATGTCCACTACCGGTTACGGCATTACCGCCATTACGGACGCCGGAATCGAATATATCTCGGAAAAATTTCTGTCCGATCTGAGCGACGGCGATTATGCGGATGCATTTACAACCTATGCCGAGCTGTGCGATGACTTTTTCACCCAGGCAAGGTCGGGACAGCCTTATGACACCGGGCATATGCCGAAACAACCGTTTAACATTGCGCGGAACCTGTTAATCGCGCTGATCGTCGGGTTTGTAATCGCCCTGCTCGCTACCGGTGTGATGAAGGGCAAGCTGAAAACGGTGCGGTTCCAATCGGCGGCGAGCAACTATGTCAAGGCAAACAGTATGAATGTCACCGAGAGCCGTGATATGTTCCTCTATACCCATGTTGACCGCAGAGCAAAGCCGAAAGATACGGACAGCAGTTCCGGCTCCGGCACGCACACTTCGTCCTCCGGCTCCACGCATGGCGGCGGTGGCGGAAAGTTCTGAGAAAATAAACGCTGAGGGAACATAAGAGCGTTAAAAAATAAAGTGAAAAGGAGATGCAATATGAATCCAATTGGCAAATGGAAAGTGAAACAGGTGCTTCGTTTCTCACCGGAAAACGGCATGGAGTGGAAAACGCTGGAGGAACTGGAAACACAGGGAGTGGATGAAGACGACCTCTCCATGTACCGGAACTCCGTCATGATTTTTCATGAAAACGGTACAGCAGAAAACCTGATGACTCTTCCCGCTGACTTTACGCAGGAGCAGATGGAGGAAGTCATTGCGGAAGGCAAGGAAATCCGTGACGGCATGATGGTGATCGATTGCAAGGAATGGAAAACCGAAGATGGGAAAAATCTGTACAGCACGGGGAACGAAGGCGAAGTTCTGGGAGAAGAAGTCTCTCCGTGGGTTGAGCTTCAGGAAGTCGATGATATGATCGAGCTGCAATTTTTGCGCTATGCACGCGCAGAACGACAAATAAAGGAGGAAGTATACCATGGCATTTTTTGACAAACTGAAAAGCCAAGCGACTGCTGCTGTTTCGGGAGCAGTCAAGCAAACCGCCGCCAACATTGGCACCAAAACCGAGAAAATCGTTTT